>JBCDIB010000062.1:0-9649 GCA_038749385.1 Pseudomonadota bacterium
CGGCCTTCGCAGTGTGGCTCCTTGGCCAACTCTCGTTGCAGCCATTGGTCCTGGCCGGATTGGTGGTAGCGGTGCAGACCTTGAGCACCGGCGCGCTCCACGAAGATGGCCTAGCCGATGTGTGCGACGGCTTTGGCGGTGGCTCGACACGCGATCGTAAGCTCGAAATCATGCGCGACAGCAACATTGGGACCTACGGTGCGGCAGGGTTAGGGCTAAGTCTGTTGCTCAGAGCCTTCGCCCTCGCCGCGTTGATTGCCGCCTTATCCCCCGCGCTGGTTGCTTCATGTTTGCTGGGAATAGCCGCCATTTCTCGCACGGCAATGCTTTATCAGTGGCGCACCAGCCGGCCAGCTCGTACGGACGGTCTTGCCCGAAGCCAAAGTGCACCAACAGCCAAAAGCGCATTTATTGCAGCGGCTTTAGGTGTTCTCGTCGCAATTGTCGCATTTGCACCATCGGTCGGCATCATTGGAACAGCGATTGCAATGCTGATATCTTTTGCTGTGCTTTGGGGCATGTGTCGCATGTGCGAGCGACAGATCGGTGGATACACCGGTGACACGCTTGGCGCGGGTCAACAGATCGTCGAAGTCTGCCTGCTTGTGTCCTTGTCCTCTTTTGTTTGAACGCCTGAAGACGTCGGAGTCTTTGTCCTATGACATCATCCCCCGATACCAAATCAGAACAGGCAATCGCGCCTGTTGAGTCGCCCTGTGCCCTCGTCTGTTCCATCGATCAGGAAACTGGCTGGTGTTATGGGTGCGCGCGCACAGTTGACGAAATCATGGCATGGATCGACATGAGCGAAGCAGAAAGGGCTGAACTGGTGGCAAAGATTCCTGAACGGATGAAAAACATGAACCGCCCTGCCCGCAAATTGACCAAGCGGCGCGAACTCAAGCGCCAGCGCACCCGCAGTTAAGCTGGAATGCTGCCCTTTCAGTGTCTATCTAAATAGCGGAAGGCGGACTTCATGCGCACCATCTTACCTCTGGCTATCATTGGCGCCGGCCTGACCGTCCTTCTTCTGCTGGGCCTCGAGGGGTCAGTTGGCGGAATTGAGGCGGGGCAATTTGCAGGGCTTATTTCCTTGTCTGCCATTGGTATCTGGATCGGCATGGGTGCTTTCCATGGAACGGCCCTGTCCGAAAACCTGCGCAACCTCGCACTCTGGGCCGGTATCTTTCTCATTCTCGGGCTGGTCTACGCCTATCGCTTTGAATTTGGAGAGGTGCGCGACCGGCTGGTGGGATCATTTGCCCCCGGCTCCGCCATTTCATCATTGGATGGGCAAGGCCGAGTACAAGTGACGACCACCCGGCGTGATAACGGTCAATTCGTCCTGACTGGCGAAGCCGGCGATGCGGATGTGCGCTTTCTCGTGGACACTGGTGCAAGCACTGTCGTGTTGACGTCCGTCGACGCGAAGGCTGCCGGAATTGATGTGGAGGCCCTGCGCTTTTCCATCCCTGTGTCCACCGCTGGCGGCATGGCCAGAGCTGCAGCCGCAGAAATCGACACCTTGCGCATAGGCGACATTGAGCGCCGAAATGTAAATGTATTGGTGTCTCAGCCCGGCGATTTGCGTACATCCCTCTTGGGAATGACGTTCCTGAACACCCTGTCAGCTTTCAGCTTTGAGCGCGACCGGCTGGTGCTCAGGGACTGATCAGGCTGCCTGTCCTTCACGGTGCAGCTGCTCGATAGCCTCGAACGCGGTCAACAAGTTATCCGGTCCTGCACCGGCAGCACCACACTCCTCCGATAATGACCGACGCCATTGGCGAGATCCTGCCAGCCCGCTGAACATACCGCTCATGTGCCGTGTGACATGGTGTAAACGGCCGCCGCGGTCGATATGGGCTTGGGCATAATTTACCATATGCTCCACAACGCGCCGCGACTGAACCCAATAATCTTTTGCCTCAGCATCGGCCAACCAGCTGTCTACCCCTCGTAACATATCCGGCGTTTGGTATGCACTCCGGCCCACCATCACGCCGTCCAACTCACCCAAATTCTGCTGACAGGCCGCAATATCGGCGAGGCCACCATTGAGCCCGATGAACCGCTCTTGATTGTCGGCTTTTAGCCGGTGAACGATCCCGTAATCCAGCGGCGGCACAGAACGATTCTCCTTTGGGCTTAGGCCCTGCAACCACGCTTTGCGGGCATGAACCCAAAGCGCGTCACATCCCTCCGCCCACACGGCTTTGGCCAACGCGGGCAGTGCGTGTTCCGGATCCTGGTCGTCGACACCGATACGGCACTTGACGGTTACCGCCATATCATCGGGTACCGCCGCCCGCATGGCCGCGACGCAACGGGCCACAAGTGCCGGCTCACGCATGAGACAGGCGCCAAAGGTCCCCGATTGCACCCGGTCTGACGGGCAGCCAACGTTCAGATTGACCTCACCATACCCCCATTGCGCACATACCTGAGCCGCCTGCGCCAGCTTGGCGGGGTCACTACCACCTATCTGCACCGCCACGGGCTTCTCTTCGGGCGAAAAGCCAAGCAAACGTTCCCGCTCGCCATGGATAACAGCGTCGGCCACCACCATTTCCGTGTAGAGCAGCGCGTGGCTGGACAATTGCCGATGGAAAACCCGACAGTGGCGGTCCGTCCAATCCATCATCGGTGCAACGGCAAAACAGGTTTTCGCAACGGGCGCAGTATCGGTCATAGGCCGCTTTTATGGGTGAGAAGGCGCATCGCGCAAGACTTATGGATTGACGCAGCTGGCGAGCGCGCCGACACCCAAGCCGATATCTGTTCTGATGAGGCTCAAATTGTCTGCTCAAACAAACAATTATGTCTTGCTGCTTGGCACAAAGGGCGGTCCAGCCGTGTATCCAGGCTCCGCCATGCCAACCTCCAGCCTTTTGGTTTTGGATGGTCACACCGTGCTGGTGGATTGCGGGTTGGGGGTCACGCGCGCGCTCGCAGACCATGGATTTGCGCTTTCCAACCTGCGCACCATTGTCATCACCCATCTGCATTCAGACCATTATCTGGAGCTCGGGCCATTGCTGCATACGGCGTGGGTGTCTGGCTTGTCAGCAAGCGTCCGCGTAATTGGCCCGGAAGGGCTTGCGGCTTATTGGACGCATTTTATCCAATCCATGGCCGCCGATATTGAATTGCGCATACGCGATGAAGGGCGACCAAACCTGGCAGAAATAGTTTGGATTGACGTGCTCGAAGAAGGGCAAACACATTTGGGCACAATACGGATGGATGCCATACGAAACGACCATCCTCCGCTGACAGACAGCTTCGCCTTGTCGTTCAAAGGTGCTCGAAAGCATGTCGTCTTTTCCGGCGATACCGCCCATCTGCCAGCCCTTGTAGAACTGTCATGGGGTGCTGATCTGCTCGTCCATGAAGCCATGCTGGAAGAGGCTTTGGCTGACGTGGCGCAAAAGGCTGAAAATGGCGATGACAGGCTTATGGCACATCTCGAGCGATCACACTGTTCCGCACAGGATGCAGGACGCATTGCCAGTGACGCCGGAGTTAAAGCCCTCGCCCTGCATCATCTGATTCCTTCAGGCCACGCCGACTACAGCAGTGCGGCTTGGGACGCAGCAGTGCGCCAAACTTGGGGTGGCCAGTTGTTCATTGGCAGTGACGGCTTGCGCATAGACCTGTAACGCTTGCGGCAACAGCAAAGGACCAAGCCATGTCTGACACCATTCTTGTAGAACGCCGGGACAAAATCGCCATTTTGACCCTAAACCGACCCCAAGCACTAAACGCCTTAAACAGCGAATTGGTGCGGACATTGGCGGAACGTGTCGCAGAACTGGACGCCGAAAAAGCAATAGGCGCCATAATCATCACCGGATCAGAAAAGGCTTTCGCTGCCGGTGCCGACATCAAGGAAATGAAAGACCGAACCCAGGCTGAAATGCTGGACGAGCAATTGTTCAGCGAGTTGTCCGTCCTCGAAAACTGTCGCACGCCTATCATCGCCGCAGTTTCCGGCTTCGCGCTGGGTGGCGGGTGCGAACTCGCTATGGCGTGCGACACGATTTTGGCCTCCACCACGGCAAAATTTGGCCAACCGGAGATCAAGCTCGGCGTCATTCCCGGTCTGGGTGGCACGCAGCGCCTTGCCCGTGCGGTGGGCAAGTCCAAAGCCATGGACCTTGTGCTGACCGGCCGAATGATGGATGCGGCAGAGGCCGAACGCAGCGGCTTACTGGCCCGGGTGGTAGAGCCCGAGCAATTGATGGATGAGGCCATTGCAATGGCGCAAACCATTGCCGGTTACTCGCGCCCATCCGTGCATGCGGGCAAGGATTGCGTTAAGCGCGCATTTGAAAGCAGTTTGGCCGAAGGCCTGCACCATGAACGCCACGTTTTCTATTCGCTCTTCGGGTTGGAAGATCAAAAGGAGGGCATGGCCGCCTTTGCCGAAAAGCGTCCGCCAGAGTTCAAGCACCGCTAACACCGTGGGTGAGCTGCTAAACCTGATGGACCAGTTGCGGCCTGCCGTGTTGGAGGCCGGGGCTGCAATCATGGCTGTCTACGAACAATTGGAGCCCGAAGCTGTGGCCGCCAAAGCCGATGGTTCACCTGTTACACAGGCGGATTTGGCAGCGGAGGCAATCCTTACCAAAGCCCTCCAAAAACACGCTGCAGCGATCCCCATCGTGTCGGAAGAGAACGCCGCAAGCCATCACGGAAAACCAGCTGAACGCTTTTTTCTGGTGGACCCGCTGGACGGCACACGCGAATTCATAAAAGCCGATGGCAGGGGTGCATTTACGGTCAATATCGGGCTGATTGAACATGCTTGGCCGGTTGCTGGCATCGTACATGCCCCCGTCCTCAACCAATATTTTGTGGGCGCAGCCAACGAGGGCGCATGGCTGAACGGTGCGCCCATTTTTGCGCGCAAGCCACCGCCTGAACCGGTGGCCGTCGCCAGCTTGTCCCACCGGGATGCGGAAACCGATGCTTGGCTGGATGCCCACAATATCAAGCACACGCGGGCCATAGGATCATCGCTGAAATTCGGGCTACTGGCCGCCGGAGAAGCGGATATCTACCCGCGCTTTGGCCCCACCATGGAATGGGACACAGCGGCAGGCGACGCCGTTTTGCGTGCGGCCGGAGGACGTGTCGAAACCCCTCACGGCGCGCCCTACGCCTATGGAAAAGCAGGCTACCGAAGCGGCTCATTCATAGCCTACGGCGCCGCTCAGTAAGGCGAGTCCACGTCCCCCAGCTCGACATACACCGACTTAATATGTGTGACCGAGTCGATGGCCGCGCGCGCGTTCTCGCGCCCAAAACCTGAGCGCTTTACCCCGCCAAAAGGCATGCCAGCTGGGGTCAAATTGTAGTTGTTGATCCAGCACGTTCCAGCTTCCAAAGCTGCAATCGTACGGTGGGCGCGGCCAAGATTTTGCGTGAAAACCCCTGCCGCCAAGCCGGTATCGGTGGCATTTGCCCGGGCAATCGCCTCTTCATCTTCTTCAAACTTCAGCACGGATAGGACCGGCCCGAAAATTTCGTCCCGCGCAATGGTCATGCCATCTTCCACGCCGCTGAACACAGTCGGCTGTACAAACAGGCCGTCTGCGAAGTCTGGCACATCAGCCTTCCCGCCACCTGTCTCCAGCTTTGCGCCTTCTCTCTGGCCAATTTCCATAAAGCTAAGCACGCGCTCATATTGAGCTTGGCTGACAAGCGGGCCGATATGCGTCGCCTCATCCAGCGGATCACCGAGCAGCATTTGCTCGGTCCGCTCCACGAGCCTTGCAACAAACGCGTCATGTATACCCGCTTGCACGAACACACGGGTTCCGTTCGAACAGATCTGACCGGACGAATAGAAATTGCCCAGCATCGCTCCTGAAACCGCGTTCTCAATGTCGGCATCGTCGAACACGATGAGCGGAGATTTGCCACCAAGTTCCAACGTGATGGGTGTCACGTTCTTGGATGCTGACCCCATGGCTTTCGCGCCGCTGGGGGTGGATCCAGTAAGCGATAGCTTGTCTATGCCAGGGTGCTCAGCCAGCGCCGCGCCTACTGCACCCGCTCCCTGCACGACGTTGAACAACCCGGCGGGTAGTCCGGCTTCGACATATATTTCTGCCAGTTTGAGTGCGCTGAGCGGTGTGGTTTCAGACGGTTTGAAGATCATCGCATTGCCGGCGGCCAATGCAGGCGCCGACTTCCATGCCGCAATCTGGATGGGGTAATTCCAAGCACCGATGCCCACGCAAACACCTACGGGTTCGCGAAGCGTGTACACAAAGCTACCGTTTGCCTCGGCCCCCAATTGCCGTGTTTCGCCGGTCAGATCGTGGGCGATGCCGGAAAAATAGCGCAGATTCTCAACCGCGCTCATAGCATCCGCTACCAGCGTTTCCTGCAAAGGCTTGCCAGTGTCCAGCGTTTCCAGCTCTGACAACTCGGCATTGCGCGCTTCAATCAGATCAGCCGCACGGGCCAATATAGCGCTACGCTCAGCGCCAGATGTTTCGCGCCAGAGCTGCTGGGCCCGGCGGGCGCTCTCGACTGCTTCAGCCAAGATTTCGGGGGTTGCAGCGTGCACGCTAGCGATAATTTCGCCGGTCGCGGGATAGACAGAAAGGATGGCATCGCCGTCTTTGTCCTCGACGTAACGGCCATCAATAAAATGAGAAGCTGTGGGCTGCGCGCGCATGGAAAATCCTGTTTTTTACTGCCCCCGACCTAGACAGCACAACGCGCTTTTACAACCAGGCTCAGAGGGCCTTTCTCGCCACCATGTCCTTGGCAAATTCAAGGCCATACACCTCGGCCAGACGTTCCAACTCACCGCGGGAAAAGCCTAAAGCCGCCGCCCGCGCGACAAGCTCATCAATGCACACTGCTTCCGTGCAGCTATCATCACGCTCACCTAGCAGGATGTCGGCCATGTTGGTCTCACCCGGAATGTTGGATTCGTCGTTCATGAATGCAAATTAAGCCCTGAAACCTTTGCGCGCCATAAAAGCTTGTCTAACACCCTCGTGACCGGCGCGTGTTCAAACAGGCGCACTGAAACCTTCACCAGGGAGGCTGAGCGTGAAAATTGTCATTGCAACCAATGCTTTCAAAGGATGCGCCACCGCTTCTGAGGCAAGTGAGGCCATTGCCACGGGCGTGATGCGAGCCGTGCCAGGCGCAAAAGTGATCGCCCGTCCGGTGGCAGATGGTGGCGATGGACTGCTGGATGTGGCCGTCACCACGCTCAATGCCAAGATCCAACACGAAACCGTTAGCGGCCCGATGGGTGAAAAATTGCGTGCGCCTTACGCCATAACACCGGATGGAACGGCCATTCTTGAGATGGCACTCGCGTCGGGCATCGCGCTTTTGACGCCTGACCAACTGGACCCGATGAAAGCAACGACGGCGGGTACGGGCGAGCTGTTGCTTGCCGCCATTTATGCCGGCGCAAAGCGCGTCATTATCGGCCTTGGTGGCAGCGCCACCAATGATGGCGGGATAGGCTTTGCAGGGGCGCTGGGCTTTCGCTTCAAAGATGCGTCTGGAGCCCCGCTAGCAGCCTCCGCAGCAAACCTCAGTTCGATCGATACAATTGACGCATCTGGTGTCGATCCGCGCTTGGCGAACATCCGCATCGAATGCGCTTGTGATGTCACCAACCCGCTTTGCGGCCCCAAGGGCGCATCCGCAGTGTTCGGTCCGCAAAAAGGGGCAGATCAGGATGTGGTAGAGCTCTTGGATGAGGGCCTTGCGGCTCTCGCCACTGTTGTTGTGCGCGACCTGCAAATCGATGCCGCCGAGAAGCCCGGTTCGGGAGCGGCAGGCGGTTTGGGCTATGGCGTGATGGTCTTTGCCGGCGGCACCATCCGCTCAGGCATTGAGCTGGTCATGGAAGCGGTGGATTTGCCAATGGCACTGGAAGGCGCTGATCTGTGCATCACCGGAGAAGGGCGCATCGACGATCAAACGCAATTCGGGAAGGCTCCGGCGGGTGTGGCAAGGCTGGCCAAACAGCACGGCGTGCCGTGCATCGCCCTTGCGGGCAGCATCGGGCCTGACCTTGGCTCCCTGCCCGACGAAGGATTGACCGCCAGCTTCGCCCTGGCCAACGGCCCTATGACGCTGGACCAATCCATGGCTGATACGGAGCGGCTGCTGGCCCGTGCCGCTGAGCAAACGGTGCGCCTTTTTTGCGCATCATCTGGGAGCTAATCTGAACTGCGGGGCAGCTCGTCCGGGGCAGGTGTCAGGCCATAAGGTTTTGCGAGTTTCCACACGTGAGCCGGTATCATGTGGCGCATGCGCTTTGGCATCTTTGCTCGAAGGTGCAGCACGGTCTCAACGGCCTTCATCTCAAGACGCGCTTTGGCAAATTCCAAACCCCGGGGCCCCGTGCGGGGCTGCAGCCATGAAACTATGGGCCGCAACCAATTTGGCATGCGCCGCAACGGCAGGCCGCCTGCAGCCAGCTCAGTATTGGTTTTGAAGCCAGCCACCGCACCCTGCCTTTTCCCGCGCGTTTCGAGCGATTCCAAGCGAACCTCATCGCCCAACGCATCAAGAACAGCCTGCCCGCGTTCATTGCGCACGATCAGCCATTGATCACCCTGCCCAGCCATATAACCCACCGTGATGTCGGCCAGCGAATTGCTGTAATCGACGCAGGTGCGGCAGGTCAGTGGAAAGAAATCTCCCGGCAGGTTCGACAGGGGCAATTGCAGGAACGGAATCAACCTTTGACCACCATCATCGAAACGGAGCTCAACTTTGTAGTCTGCCCGAAACTCGCAATAGCTAACGGTGTCCGGCGCGTCGGTGAGCAGGGCAAGGAATTGATGGAAATTCTCGGTGGTTGTATTGTCCGAGCAGGGCGTACCGATGACGGTGATATCGTCAAATCCGAGCTTCGCCTGCATGGCCCGCAGGGCGTAAACCTGGCAGGGAATGCCAATCATCGCTATGCGTTTGTGACCGGCAGCGCTGGCCGGCTCCAGCAGAGCCAATAGCGGTGCATAGCCCATACGCATACCGCGGCACAGCGCCATGTCTTCGGGTTCAGTGACAATCACAGGACGTGGTTTCCAGCGGTCCGCCGGATCCGGTGCCATCGCCAGCACGGCATCCACTTGCCCGATTTCCAGAAGCCGTTGTGCTAGGCGCGTTGTCAGACCGGTCCATTGCGCCCCCGGCGCAGGCTTGCGCAGGGCCGCGCGATGCATGGCGAGGTGCGCGCCAAAAAATATCTCGTTTTCCGCCACGGCATTCCGCACCCGGCCGTGCGCCTGTAGATCCAACATCGGATAATCAGGCGCGATGAACTGGCAGGCGCCCCCGCATGCGGTCGGGTCCTGCATGCGCGACACGCCGCAATCGGTGCACAGATTGCGTGGCGGTGCCGGAGCGAATGCTGGCGCCGTCACTGCCTCGCGGCCCGGATATGTATTCAAAATTTCCATCGCTGACACGCTAGCAGGTCTGGACGCATAGCCCACCCCAAACCTAGGGTACGTCCATGACAATCACCTACGCGTTCGACGTTTATGGCACGCTCATCGACCCGCTGGCCATGGGAAAACATCTACAAGCTATAGTCGGCGATACGGCACCGAATTTTGCAAAGCTGTGGCGGGAAAAGCAGCTGGAATAC
>JBCDIB010000063.1:0-9635 GCA_038749385.1 Pseudomonadota bacterium
CCGTATCCCCCATGAAAATGGCGGCGGGTGGCGCGTTGAACCACAAGAACCCAAGGCCCGCGCCGATGATAGCACCACAAATGACAGCCACTTCGCCCGACCCGCGCACATTCACGATCTGCAAATAGTCGGAGAAAATCGCGTTGCCCGACAGATAAGCAATCACGCCAAAAGAACCTGCCGCGATCATCACCGGCACGATGGCCAAGCCGTCCAGACCATCCGTCATGTTCACAGCATTCCCCGCCCCAACGATCACGAAGGCACCGAAGGGAATGAAGAAGATGCCCAGATTGATGAACACGTCTTTCAGAAACGGTAGAGTGAGGTGCGTCGACTGCTGATCCGGCAGATTGGCCGAAATGAAATAGACAGCGACTGCCGCAATGATGAACTCCAAAAAGAGCCGCATCTTGCCTGAGAAACCTTTGTGGCTTGCTTTGCTGACCTTCAAATAATCATCGTAAAAACCGATGGCACCAAATGTCACCGTCACCAGCAGCACGGTCCAGATGACCGGGCTGGACAGGTTGGCCCAGAGCAGTGTGGATACAACCACGCCCACAAGGATCATCAGCCCTCCCATGGTTGGGGTTCCAGCCTTCTTGAGGTGAGTTTGCGGTCCGTCGGCGCGAATGGGCTGCCCGCGCCCCTGCCGCACCTTCAATGCTTCAATAATGGCTGGCCCAAATAGAAACACCACGATCATGGATGTCATCATCGCTCCGCCCACGCGGAAAGTGATGTACTGGAACACGTTCAGCAGCTGGAACTGGTCCGACAGGCCTTGCAAATAAAATAACACTTCTTCGTCCCCCTCGGACGCGGCCCCGGTGGCCCTTTAACTGTCCTTCGTGCCCGCCACGGTTTTCGCTGGGGTCCCCCTCAGCGCATCGACGATGCTTGCGAATTTCATGGAGTTGGACGCCTTGATGGCGATCACATCGCCCGGTTGCAATGCCTTTTTTACCAGCGGCGCAAGCGACTGCGCATCAGCAGCATGTGCGCCACGCTTATCAACCGGCAGGGCTTCGTGGAGATGCTGCATTTCCGCGCCACCGGTGAAAACAAGATCTATACCGGCATTCATAATCGGTGCGGCCAAAGCCGCATGCAGACTGGCGGACTTGTCTCCAAGCTCTTTCATATCCCCAAGCACCAGAATGCGACGGCCGCCGTCGCCGGACTTTGTGCCATCGACCTTCGTGGCGGCCATCACTTCAAACATGGCTTCCATAGCCTGCGGATTGGCATTGTAGGCTTCATCAATCAGGGTGGCCTTACCGCCTGTCACCTCAATGCGATGGGTTTCGCCGCGCCCTTTGCCAGGTGCTATACCGCCCAGCGCCCGGGCCGCTTCAGGTAGATCAACACCGAAAAGATCCACAACAGTGAGCAGAGCCAGCATATTTTGAATCTGGTGACGGCCAGGCAGGCGCAAATTTGCATCCACAGCGCCACCGCTGACCAATGCGGAGAACCGCGAACCACCCGACGTAAGCGTATGATCAGTGAGCTGAGTGTCGTTACCCGATCCCTGGCCGAAGGTTAAGATCGATCCGGCTTTGGCTTCCTGCGCCCGTGTGCGCAACAGCTGAGTTTGCGCGATGTCGCCATTAATGACCGCCGTGCCACCTGAAACGAGCCCGGTGAAAATTTCCGCCTTGGCCTCGGCAATTGCGTCGAGGCTTTCAAACTGCCCCAAATGTGCCGCTGCGATGGTGGTGACCACCGACACATGAGGCTGAACCATATCCACAAGCGGGGTGATCTCACCGGGGTGGTTCATGCCAATCTCGAACACGCCGAATTTTGAGCTTTTGGGCATGCGCGCCAGTGTCAGTGGCACGCCCCAATGATTGTTGAAGGATGCAGGGGACGCGTGGGTTTCGCCAAACTTCTCCAGCACACTCTTCAGCGCTTCTTTGGTGGTGGTTTTGCCTGCACTACCGGTAATTGCGACGATCTGCGCCGCGCTCCGGGCACGGGCAGCGCGGCCCAAATTTTCCAGCGCCTTGAGCACGTCAGGCACAACAATGATTGGCAATTGATGCATACCCAACGCTGCAAGCTTGCTTTGGGCAACCACGAGCACGGACGCGCCGGCGCGTATGGCAGCGGTGATAAAATTATGGCCATCGAACCGGTCGCCCGCGATGGCGAAAAAGGCGTCCCCCTGCTCCAAGGTGCGTGTGTCGATGGATATGCCGGTCACGGCAGTTGGAAGTCCGCCCCGGGCGTTGCGGCCTTTCGTGCCCGCAAGAAATGCCTCGCCCCGCCACAATGGCTCAATGTTGGCCGGCGTTGCTGCTTCTCCGGTTTCGGAAAGGTCCAATTCGCTCATTTGGCCCTCGCTGTCAGCGCGGCACGCACATGATCGTGGTCCAGGAAAGGCAATTCCACACTGCCAATCTTCTGCCCGTTCTCGTGGCCCTTACCGGCGACAATCAGACAATCGCCCTTTTCAAGCATGGCTACAGCGGCGGCGATCGCTTGTGCGCGGTCCCCGATTTCAGTGGCTTGCGGACAGCCTTGCATCACTTGAGCTCGAATAGAGGCCGGATCTTCGGTGCGGGGATTGTCGTCAGTCACAATCACAACATCGGAAAGTCGCTCGGCAATCTCGCCCATGATCGCGCGTTTCCCGGGATCACGGTCTCCACCGCAGCCAAATACAGTCACGATACGGCTTGTTGTGAAGGGCCGCACCGCCCCGAGCACGTTTTCCAGCGCTTCGGGCTTGTGGGCATAATCGACATAAGCGGGGGCACCGTCTTCCGTAACGCCCACCTTCTCGAGGCGGCCCGGCGCGCCCACCAGCTTTTCCAGTGCAGCGAACGTGGCAGCCGCGTCAGTGCCGGTTGCAATGGCCATGCCAGCCGCCACAAGCCCATTAGCGATTTGGAACCCACCTGCCAGAGGATAATCCACACGGTACACATCACCATCGTGCAACAGCTCAACCATCTGGCCATCGCGCGTGTGCTCAACGCGCTTGAGGGATATGTAGTCGCCATTGCGGCCAACCGTTTTGACGTCCCGCTCCGCGCCGGAGGCAGCGGCAATAGCGGCTTGCGAAAACGCATCATCGGCGAAGACAATTGCCGGGGCGCCTTGGGGCAGAAGCTCCGTAAAGAGCCGCATCTTTGCTAACAGATAATCATCGACGGTTTCGTGGTAATCCATGTGATCACGGCCAAGATTGGTGAAACTGGCCACCGCAAGTTCCATACCATCGAGGCGATATTGATCGAGGCCATGGCTGGATGCCTCCATGGCGCAATGCGTGACGCCGATGTCTGCAAGCTTTTGCATAGTTTGCGCCAGGCTCACCGGGTCGGGCGTGGTCAATTCACCCCCTTGCTTCTGCCCCATGGCCACGACACCCGTAGTGCCAAGGCTCGCTGCAGGCGTGCCTGCATGTTCCCAAATCTGGCGCAGAAAGGACACGACGGACGTTTTGCCGGCGGTGCCAGTTACAGCCGCAATTGTCGCTGGTTGCGGAGCGTGGAACCGCGCGGCCAGCTGAGCCAAGGCCAAACGGGGATTGCCAGCAATGACGGCTGGTACACCTTCGATAGGTTCGCTTGCCAAAACAGCCGCAGCGCCAGCTTCCATGGCTTGGGCCACATAGGCGGTACCGTCGGTTTTAACCCCTGGCAAAGCTGCGAATAAACAACCGTTCACCACTTGTCGGCTGTCGGCTGTCAGTGCTGATATCTCAACAGCACCATCGCCTGCAATGTTGGCTATGCCAGCCGCCAAATCATTCAGAATCATCATGGCTTCATCTTAGCGTGGTTTGGCGAGAAGTGGCGCAGCTTGAGCTATAAAGTGACCGCTTATGGCTTCAGAATTTGACCAGAAGTGGTTCGCCATCTGCTCCAAAGCGCGGCTGAACACCCAATACCGGGCCAACACGCCGGATGATTGCGCCAACGGTTGGGGCAGCGTTGAGGCCAGCGGTAGCAGACTTGAGCCCTTCCTCCGGCTTTGGCTCATCGATGAACACAAGCACCACATAGCGGGGATCATCAATCGGGAACCCGGCGAGAAACGCGTTGAAGCGATGATCGTTGGAGTAGCGACCGTTTTTAACCTTCTCGGCGGTACCGGTTTTGCCACCGACAAAATAGCCGGTCACGTCCGCACGCCGACCTGACCCTTTTTCCACATTCATCCGCATAAGCTGGCGCATTTTGGCAGACGTATCAGGCGTCAAAACCTGCTCGGCCACAGCATCAGCTTCGGCCTGTGTGCGGCGCAGAAGCGTTGGTGGCAGCAGGCGTCCACCATTAAGCAGTGCAGCACCCGCCACCGCGGTCTGCAATGGTGTAGTGGCCATGCCGTGCCCGTAGGAAATCGTGATCGAATTGATCTCTTTCCAGTCCTTTGGCTCCGTGGGACGCGCCGTTTCCGGCAACTCGAAATCCATGCGGTCCAACAGGCCCATACGCTTGAGAAACTCACGGTGCCCATTCACACCCACGGTCTGGGCCATTTTGGCGGTGCCGATGTTCGACGAGTAGATGAAGATTTCGGGAACCGTCAAAACCTTCTTTTTTGCGTGGAAGTCGTTGATCGTGAAACCGCCTATCCGCAATGGCTTGCGCGCATCGAACCGGCTGCCCAGATTGACCATTCCGCTGTCCAGCGCCATCGCCGTGGTGAATGTTTTGAAGGTGGACCCCATTTCAAACACGCCAGCGCTGAGGCGATTGAGATTGTCTTTCTTCAACGCATCACGGGGATCGTTGGGGTCATAATCAGGCAGCGACACCATGGCGGCGATTTCGCCTGTGCGGGCGTCCAGCACCACCGCGCCAGCTGCAATGGCCTGATATTTATCCATCGCCTTCATTAACTCATCGCGGACGATGAACTGCGCGCCCAGATCAATGGACAGGGCCACCGGTTCCATCTGCCGCTGGACGGCGAAGCCACTGTCTTGCAGGTCTTTCAGGCCATTGTCGTCGAGATGTTTTTCCATCCCCGCAATGCCCTTATTGTCAATGTTCACATGGCCCACAATGTGGGACGCCACGGCACCATCGGGATAAAAACGACGCGTCTCAGGTCGAAAACCAAGCCCCGGAATGCCGAGATCCAAGATCCGGCGTTGCTCGCGGGGGGTCAGCTCTCGGGCCAACCACTCAAAACCGCTATCTTTGGTTAGCCGCTTGTGGAACGTAGGCACGTCGATATTCGGCAGCACGGTGGCCAGCTTTTCAATGGCCTCATCTGCATCAACAATGCGCCGCGGCTCCGCGAACAATGAGAACGTCCTAATGTCGGTGGCAAGCAACTGGCCGCGCCGGTCTGTAAGATCGGGCCGAGAGGCCAGCGTGCCGATGGACGGACGTGCACCAGAGCTCAGACCTTCAGGCTCTTCCATACCAAGCTGCACCAATCGAATGCCGATAATGCCGTACAGCGCGCAAAACCCGATCAGAGCAATGACGACCCGGCTGCGGGCTTGGACAGCCTGCACATGGGCTGCACCCTGCACGGATAATTCACGATGCATTTCTGAATGGCTTATTTCTGGATGGCCTACCGCGTTGGTCCGCGCGCCCCACCGCTTAAGGTTCCGGCCAAGGATGGAGAGGGCGGCCCGAATAGTCACTGTGTCGCCTCTTGACCAGCGATAACGTCGGCAATGGTGCCAGTAGTAACACCATCAAGATCTTCCAGAGCGTCGGCAATTGTCTCAACCGAAACGCGTCTTGCATAGTCTGGCAGCTCATCAAGTGTGATCAGCTGCTCCGTCGACGCCCCCACCAGATCGAGCTCGTCTTTGAACGCCGCCACGATGTTCTGAAGGCGCTGCGCATTGTTCAAATAAGCCCAATCAGCTTTCAGCAGGTCCAGCGTTTCGCGCTCAAGTTTTATCTGCCGTTGCAAACGCGCAACCTCATCTTCTGCGAGCTCGGCGCGGTGTTTGATGTTGAAGGTGACTGCAGCGCCCACAATGACAAAAACAACCAGTGAAAGATTGATGATACGCCACATGTCAGGCTTCTCCATTCAGGGCAGTGTTCGAAGTGTAACGCTCAGGGGTTGGCAAATTGGGCAGACCGAACAGATCCATGGATTGTTCGGGAATAGCCGCCGCTGTGCGAACGCCGGCTCGCAATTTGGCTGATCGGGCGCGTGGATTGCGGTTCGTCTCCGCCTCGCTGGCAGTGACAGGCCGCCGGGTCATGACGTCGAAAATTGTCGGGCTCTCACCGCCAACGGGCAGATGCCGGGATCCAGACCGACCACCAGCCCGGTCAGCGAAGAAGCGCTTCACGATACGGTCTTCTAGCGAATGGAAGGTCACAACCACCAGTCGACCGCCCTTTTGCAAAATGCGCTCCGCCGCAAAAAGCGCATGGCACAGTTCATGCAACTCGCGATTTACAAATATACGCAGTGCCTGAAAGGTGCGCGTCGCAGGATGAATGCGGTCTTTGGGCGAACGCCCAACCGCCTGCTCAACAACCTTCGCCAGATCAGCGGTGGTCTCGAACTGGCGGTCAGCGCGGCGTCGTTCAATAGCAGCGGACACGGCGCTAGCCTTGCGCTCCTCACCCCAAATGCCGATCAACCGGGTTAAATCCTGCCGCGCCATGGTGTTCACCACATCTGCCGCACTCACGCCTGACTGCTCCATGCGCATGTCCAGCGGACCATCTTCGCGGAACGAGAAACCACGGTCAGCTTCATCTAACTGCATGGACGAAACGCCAATATCCAAGACCACACCATGGACGGGCGCCTTCGCGAGTTGATCGAGCTCGCCAAACCGGCCCTGCACCAAATTGAAAATCCGGCCCTCGCCCGCAAACTGCATATTGCGGCCCGCGGAAATGGCGGAGGGATCGCGGTCCAATGCCGTCACCTTTGCGCCCATGCCAAGAATGGCCCGTGTGTAACCGCCTGCCCCAAATGTGCCGTCTACAAAGTGCTCGTCGGGCCTTGGCGCCAGGTGTTCAATCACCTCATCCAGCAGGACTGGTATATGCGGCTCATCACTCATGCCGGGACGGCCCCATTATTTGTCCCGCCATTTGGCCCATCAGCAGTTCGACGATCGGCGGCCACAGCGGCACGGGCTTCTTGCCGCCAAGCTGCAAACCGCCCCGGCTCCCACATCTGAAAGAATGTTCGGCGGCCAACGAACGCCACCTGATCAGCGATACCGGTGTGCTCACGCACAGCATCGGGCAACACAAGCCGCCCGGTATCGTCGAGTTTAACAAATGCACCATCACCATGAATGAAGGTCGAAAGGCGCTCATATTCCTCGCCCATGGGGTCCAGCGCATCGAGGGGGCGTTCCAGCTCATCCAGCCAGGCCGCGCCGCCAGCATCAACCACGGGGCGCTCAAGATTTTTCAAGGTGTAGAGTTCTGTCGCCCCAACCTTCGCAAGGACGGCGCGAAAAGGAGCGGGCACAGAAACCCTGCCCTTGCGATCCACATTCATTACGAAGTTGGAAAGAAACCGCGACACCAAACAACCCGTTTTTTCAAAGGCACACCAACCCGACCGCGCGGCATCTGCCGCACGCCTAGTGACGTCCGAAGAAACTCTGAAACCAATAAGGATGTTCGTCGGCCTGCCCCGAGAACCCCAACTCTCCGCCAATTGATCGAAGCAAAATATTCCCCGTTTGCCTGCCCAATTTTGAGGGGCACCATCGATTGCTCTGGCTATGTTTGGGATATCATGGGACCATATGGGCGTCAATGGAATCTGCCCGTTGTTGGAGCCTAAATCGCCTCAAATTCTGAACCCGTAGAGTTAACAAAGGGTTGCGAGTTGAAATGGTGATCTAACGTCAGTTTCAGCCCACGGCGCGCAGTTGCGGGCGCTCCTGAAACTGTTCGCTTGCGGGCTGTGGCTTGCCTAAAAACCAGCCTTGACCGTAATCAATGCCCAGCTTGAGAAGCTCATCGCGCTCGGACGCGGTTTCCACGCCTTCGGCCACAATCACAGCGTTGGTCTCGCCAGCAAACCGAATGAGAGCGGAGGCCAGCGACGACAGAACCTTGTCAGTGTCTATGCCCCGCGTCAGCGTCATATCGAGCTTTATGACGTCTGGTCGCAGCTTCACAATGTGTTGCAAGCTTGAGTAACCGGCCCCCGCATCATCTACAGCGACACGCGTGCCAGCCCATCGCATGGCCTCAAGGCATTTTGTAAGCTCATCATAGTCTGCGACGTGGCTGTGCTCGGTGATTTCAAGCAAAATCCGCGGTGCGTCCTTGGGGTTGATGATCTCACGCAATTCGGGAGACATGGCTGTTTCGGGCGACACATTCACAGACAAATATTTGTCTTCCGACACCTCCGGCAGCGCCTGCAACGCTTCTGCGATTGCGGCCAGTTCCAGCTGGGAACCCAACCCCACCGCCTCGGCTTCAGCGAACCACAGATCGGGGGTGCGCTTAGGCTCGGTCAGAAAACGCGTTAGGCTTTCATAGCCGCGTACCACGCCGGTGTGGAGATCGCAGATGGGCTGGTAAACCGGGTGAAACGTCTTCTTGCGCATTAAATCTTCTATGACGTCAGATTTCTGGCGCCGTACGGTCTCTGCGCGTTCAGTTGACCGGACCTCTTCAGTTGCAAGGTCAACAAACATCTCCATCACCGACAGGTCGCGATCATTCAAACTGCGGTTAGGGGTGCGAGACAGACAGCAAAACATACCGTACACCGAGCCGTCATCGCGGCGTATAGGCAGGCTCATATGCGCGCGGACCGGCAATTGCTGGGTTATCGGAATGGTCTGCGCGAATGGCTCATCATCCGTATCCGGCATCAGGCTGGGCAAGCGCCCGTCGACAATGTGCTGACAATAAACAGTTTCCAGCGGCAATTCGGCTCCCACATGGGCCATGTCTTCAAGGCCAGGTGCCGAGACGGCGCGAAACACTGACTTGTCGCCTACAAATTCCGAAAGATACGCGACTTCCATTCCAAAATGTTCGCGCACCGTGGCCAGTGCCTTGTCAATCACTTCACGCGACGATTTTGGCTCTGCGTCGACCTCTGATTCTTGAGTGACCAGTTTTAGTCCGTTTGACATACCTGCCTCCTGCTTGGAGGTTCAGGCTGCTACCAATTCCTTAACGTCAGAATTCGAGTCAATAGCCAGATCTTGCATATGAGTTCGGGTCAAGCCCGGCCGGATGGTAGCTTTCCGGATAAACAGAGAACGAATGCCAGTCGGCCTATAAGCCGGGTTTTGTACTGCGTTGCCCGCAAAGAGCATCGCAGCGGTGACCATTCCTCTGGGACGTCCATTGCTGAACGCCTCAAGCAACCCACCCGGATGATCAGACCCGAAAACGAGCCTGGTGTAGCCGAAGCTGCACCGCGCCATCCCTATTCGGTTTTGCTCCCGGTGGGGTTTACCTAGCCGGCCATGTCGCCACGCCCGCGGTGGGCTCTTACCCCACCCTTTCACCCTTACTCAGCAACGAATGCACTGCATTCGTGCAAAGCGGTCTGCTCTCTGTGGCACTTTCCCTGGGGTCGCCCCCGCCGGGCGTTACCCGGCACCGTGTTTTCGTGGAGCCCGGACTTTCCTCACGCAGCGTCTTTCGACAATTGCAAACGTGCGGTCACCCGGCCGACTGGCA
>JBCDIB010000064.1:0-9585 GCA_038749385.1 Pseudomonadota bacterium
CTGGCCGCCCTGCATCCATTCCGTGCCGCCGCCGGGCGACGGCACCTTGAACTGGCTCAACTGTGCCAGAAAAATGACGATGGCCAGGCCGTTCACAAACCCGAGCATCACCGGGTGCGGCACCATGCGGATAAACTTACCGAGCCTGAAAATGCCCGCCAGCAGTTGAAGAATACCCATCAAGACCACTGCGGCGAACAGATATTCGACGCCATGCTGGGCAACCAGTGCCACCATAACCACGGCCAGCGCGCCTGTTGCACCCGAGATCATACCCGGACGACCACCAAAGATCGACGTGATCAAGCCGACCATGAACGCAGCATGCAGGCCCACGAGTGGGTGAACACCCGCGACAAAGGAAAATGCCACAGCCTCCGGCACAAGGGCCAGAGCAACAGTGAGACCCGATAGAATTTCAGTTTTTGCAGCGACGGGTGACCGAAAGGTCGCCGCCAGATTTTGAAGCGGTGGGTAATTCAAAGCGATATCCGGAAGCAAGGTGCGAAGAGACTGCGCGAAAGCGCCTTTGCCCTGCCCTACTCCCGTGATCGCGATGCATCAACCCCGGCACCATCGTGCCGCACAGGTTGGGCCCGATGGTCTAGCGCTTGGCAGCCTCCACCGCGGCCCGCACATCGGTCCCAGTGATCAGAGTGTATCCGCCACTTTTGACCGTGCGAACTGGCTGGACGGCCACAGCGTTGGGGCGTGCGATCTGCACATCATCATACACAGCCAGCAGCGCTTCGATGCCCTGAGGCGCAACGGGCGCGTGGGTTGGCGAAGTGGCTGCGCTCTGGCCGCCGGCCATGGATGCCATTAGCACCACGGCCAGCGGCGCGCTTTTCAAAAGCTTGTTCATCGTTTCGTCCCTGTCATCATCGGCCACTTGTGCGGCTCTCTTGATGAACTGAATGTAGCGATCAGCAATTGCATTGAAGTTTAACAAGCACGGCCTTCGATGGGCGCGGTGAATCAAATATGACGCCGCTTCAATGCGTTAACCTGCCTTGTTGGGCGATTGATTCATGTCTGTAACCGGCAGGTTAAAAGCACACAGCGCTCCAGGTGGGCGATTGGCTCGCATTGGATGACGCCATCGCTTACCTTGCCTCAACTGATTCTAATTGAGCCGCCCGCGCGGCATGGAACGCCCGAATTGATATGAACGACTTGTTTTCCGCAGCCTCCAATGAGCCTGCGCCTGAGAAAAAGCCAGCCACAACGGCGGCGGCCCAAAAGCCAGCGCCAAAGCTGAAGGCCGTAGCCAAACCAAGCACCGAGGCTGGCGGCTATGACGCCGAGAGCATTCGCGTGCTGGAAGGTCTTGAAGCGGTCCGCATGCGCCCGGGCATGTATATCGGCGGCAAGGACGAGAAGGCTTACCATCACCTGTTCGCCGAGATCATCGACAATTCGATGGATGAGGCCGTGGCGGGCCATGCCAGCTGGATCGAAGTGCATCTGGCCGAAGAAGGGTCTTTGACGGTTACCGACAATGGCCGCGGCATACCGGTGGAGCCGCACAAGCAGATCAAAGGCAAATCCACCCTGGAAGTCATCATGACGACGCTTCATGCCGGTGGCAAATTTGACTCCGATGCTTACGAGACGTCCGGCGGCCTGCATGGCGTGGGCGCATCTGTGGTGAATGCCCTGTCGGACCATATGATTGTGGAAGTCGCGCGCGACCGCGAACTTTGGCGGCAGACCTACGCCAAGGGTGTGCCGCAAACCAGTGTCGAGAAAGTGGGCGCAGCTCCCAACCGGCGCGGCACGGCTGTAACATTCCATCCCGACCCGGAGATTTTCGGCGAGACCATCAAATTCGATCCAGCGCGCATCATGCGCATGGCGCAGTCAAAGGCCTATCTTTTCGGCGGCGTGGAAGTGCGCTGGAGTTGCGACGCCACCCACGTGGACGAGACTAAGGGCGTGCCCGCCAAGCAGGTGTTTCACTATCCTGGCGGCGTGAAAGACTTTCTGGAAAGCAAACTCACTAAAGAGCGCAAGGTCACGCGCGAGATTTTCGCTGGGTCCACACCGAAAGCCAGCGGCCACGGAGCGCTGCAATGGGCGGTTGGCTGGTTCGCCGGCGACGGGTTCGTTAATTCCTATTGCAACACTGTTCCAACGCCAGATGGCGGCACCCACGAAGCAGGCCTTCGCTTGGCGCTGACGCGGGGCCTGAAGGCCTATGCCGAGCTGGTGCAGAACAAACGCGGCTCCATAATTACGACTGACGATGTAATGACCTCGTCCGGCGCAATGCTGTCTTGCTATATCAGAGAGCCTGAGTTCGTTGGCCAAACCAAAGACAAATTGGCGACGGTGGAAGCCCAGAAAATCGTCGAAAACGCGATCCGCGACCACTTTGACCATTGGCTCGCCGCCTCCCCTGGGGAAGCGCAGAAGCTGCTGGAATGGACGATTGAGCGCGCGGAAGAGCGCCTGCGCCGCCGCAAGGAAAAAGAAGTCAATCGTGCCTCAGCCACCCGCAAGCTGCGCCTCCCCGGCAAACTGGCTGACTGCACCCAGAAGAGTTCAGAGGGCACAGAGATATTCATCGTGGAGGGTGACAGCGCCGGGGGCTCGGCCAAGCAGGCGCGAAGCCGCCATAACCAGGCCGTGCTGCCCCTTCGAGGCAAGATTTTGAACGTGGCCAATGCCAGCCGCGAAAAGATCATGGCAAACCAGTTGATCCAGGACCTGATCCTGGCGCTGGGTGTAGGCACAAAAAGCAAATATGTCGGAGACGATCTTCGCTACGAGAAGGTCATCATCATGACAGATGCCGATGTGGACGGAGCCCACATCGCGTCATTGCTTATCACGTTCTTTTATCAGGAGATGCGGCCGCTGATCGAAGGCGGGCATCTGTATCTCGCCGTGCCGCCGCTCTATCGCATCACGCAGGGTGCCAAAACGCTCTATGCGCGGGACGATGAACATAAGGACGAGCTAGTCGAGGCGGAGTTTAACGGCCGCGGCAAGATCGACATCGGCCGCTTCAAGGGTCTTGGCGAGATGATGCCCAAGCAGCTCAAGGAGACCACCATGGACCCGAAAGTGCGCACCCTGCTGCGGGTAGACATAAAATCGGACTTTGAAGAAACCCGTAAATCCGTCGATCAGCTTATGGGGGCCAAAGCGGAAGGCCGCTTCCAGTTCATTCAGGAAAATGCCGCTTTTGTGGAAGATTTGGACGTCTAGCCGGCTGGGTAGACCCGGCGCATATTTGCCAAAATTGCGTGGACAGCCACCCCACCCAAGTAAGCCAGTAGCAAAAACAGCACAAACCCGGACAGCCCGCCGTAAGCTGCGGCGGCCAGCAATATCGGCGTGCCTACCAGATTGCCAAGATTGCCGGTCTGCGCCAAAGCGCCAGTTGCCAAAGCGCGGTCATTGTCAGCGCTATTGAGTTGAGGTATCGCAGCAAAACTTGCACCCTGAACAAGGCCCAACACGCAAAACAGCGCGATGGGCGGCCACGGCGAGCCGGGCAAAGCAACAAGGCTGGCGGTGACAAGAACTGCCAGCACAAAACCGATCATCACCACGCCGATGGCGCTCATATATCTGAGCAGCCACACCCCAATTGTAAGCGAAAACACAATGCTCGCTATGGGGGCCGCGGTGAGAAACAGTGCCGCATCATCCGGCGACAGAAATTGGGGCAAGACAGTTAGCCCGGCGACGAACGTAAGGGTGTAGAACAACCAACCCCACGCTGGCGCAGAAATGTGCGCCGAACGATAGATGGATATGTGTCTGCGCAGAATGTCCGCTGGACCAATCGATTGTGGCGCGGAAGAGCAAAGTGGCGGAATGGCCACGGCCAAGAGAGCTGCACACACGAGCAGCCAAATGGCATGGCTGACAAAGAGCAGCGGCAGGCCGCCGGAACTCACAATTGGCGGCCCCAGCAGAGCAGCCAGTGCGAATGCCACACCAAAAAACGACCCCCAAAGCGTCATCGCAGCCGCACGCCAGCGGTCGCCTGCCAACGCGGCAATAAGCGTCGGGGCAGCCACCACGATACCCAGATGCGATGCGCCTTCGACAATTCGGCTGGCGAGCATGAGCGGCAATGGCAATATCAGCGCTTGGACAACAGACATTGCAGCGCCCAAAAGCAGCGAAACGAGTAGTATTTTTCGGTAACCGAAACGCGCAACCAGAAGTCCCGCCACCACGCCAAACACCATGCCCACGGCGCTGATAAGCGAAACAAGAAAGCCCAGCGACGTGCCAGCGTCTGCATAGGTCGCCTGTAATTGCGGAAAGAACACCGACATTTTGGCGAACTGCATTGCCGCGCCCAGCCCGGCCAACCACAGGAGCCAGATTGAGAGGTTAGCAACGATTGCGACTCGCTTGGTGGTGGTCATAGTCGGGTCTTACGCTTTCACTGCCACCGGAGACAGTGAAGATCACAAAAAAGCCCCGGCGCGCAGCACCGGGGCTTCGGAAGTCATATAGCTGTGGCGCAGAGCGCCGTCAGCTTAGCTGGATGGCAGCATAACTTTGTCGATGACGTGGATCACGCCATTGTCGGCTTCCACATCTGCGGTCACGACGGTTGCTTCTTCAACCATCACCATGTCGCCGGTAGCGTTGATCTGCAACTCTGTGCCTTCCACCGAAGCGGCGGCCATTTCTTTACCTGCAAGATCCGTGGACATCACTTTGCCAGGTACGACGTGGTAGGTCAGGATGGCGGCCAGCTGGTCCTTGTTCTCAGGCTTCAGCAGGTCGTCGACAGTGCCCTCGGGTAGCGCAGCAAATGCTTCGTCGGTTGGTGCAAACACTGTAAATGGACCTTCGCCCTTGAGCGTATCCACAAGACCTGCAGCTTCAGCGGCGGCAAGCAGTGTGCTGAAAGAACCGGCCTCGGCGGCGGTGTCCACAATGTCTGCGGCCCATGCAGGAGCTGCGAGTGTAAGTGCGACTGCGGAAGCTGCGAGTGTTTTGATCAGTTTCATAAAAGTCTCCAGAGACAGTTTTGGGGGCAATCGGCTATCAGCCGAAGAGAGAGGCACCGGCACGCCGAGAGCGGTCTCTGATAACGAAACGTTCATACTCTCGATTTGGATGCATAAAATTAAACAAATAAATATCACGAAATGTTTGGCTTTTGTTACGCACCTAGAACTTGATTGCCTTAGAAATTTCACAATCGGGAATTGAAGAAGAACAAGGCGAATGTTGACTTTTACACCATGCCTGATAGGCCCTGCGGCGAAAGCGTGGTGTATGTGGATGTGTTGCATCGCCTTTACTGAACGTCTTTGGATCAATGCGGCGCCGAAGACACCGAGCGGCCATGGCGGTCGCACTGGCCGCGCCAGCATTGGCGCATTCCAACGACCGAAAAAGAGCTGACACTATATGGGTTTTGAAAACCTTGGGCTGAGCCCGAAAGTCCTCGAAGCTGTTGAGGCATCCGGCTACACGCAGCCAACTCAAATTCAGGCGGAAGCCATTCCTCATGTTCTGCAGCGCAGGGACGTGTTGGGTATCGCCCAAACCGGCACCGGCAAAACAGCCAGTTTTACGTTGCCCATGATCACCATGCTGGAGAAGGGCCGTGCCCGGGCGCGCATGCCCCGAACCCTTATCCTCGAGCCAACACGGGAACTCGCCGCCCAGGTTGCGGACAATTTCGAAAAATACGGCGCGAAACACAAGCTCTCCATGGCGTTGCTTATCGGCGGCGTGTCGTTTGAAGAGCAGGACCGAAAACTCAACCGCGGTGTGGATGTCCTCATCGCAACGCCGGGCCGACTGCTGGACCATTTCGAGCGTGGCAAGCTGCTGATGACCGGGGTGGAGATCTTCGTGATCGACGAAGCAGACCGCATGCTGGACATGGGCTTCATCCCCGATATTGAGCGCATTTCGAAAATGGTGCCGTTCACACGCCAGACGCTGTTCTTCTCGGCAACCATGCCGCCGGAGATCGACAAGCTGGCAGACAAGTTTCTGCAGAACCCCGTCCGCCTCGAAGTGGCCCGCGCATCCTCCACAGCCGCGACCATCACGCAGCGCATCGTGGCGACCCATGGCAAGGATTTTGCCAAGCGCGAAAGCCTGCGCAAACTCATTGACGGTGCTGGAGAGCTGAAGAACGGCATCATCTTCTGCAATCGCAAGCGCGACGTGCACACTGTCTACAAATCGCTGACAAAACACGGCTATTCGGTTGGCTCGCTCCATGGGGACATGGACCAGCGCGCGCGCATGGAAACATTGTCGGGGTTCAAGAACAACGACATCACCCTGCTTGTTGCGTCCGATGTGGCTGCCCGTGGTCTCGACATTCCCGATGTGAGCCACGTGTTCAACTATGACATTCCCACCAGCCCGGAAGATTATGTGCACCGCATCGGCCGCACAGGCCGTGCGGGCCGTGAAGGCGCTGCCTTTACGCTGGTGTCTCGCAACGATCAAAAATATCTCGATGCCCTCGAGAAGCTGATTGAAAAGCAACTGGAATGGCACGATGGCGACTTGTCGTCTCTGGATGATGGCGGCGAAGAGGAAGCGCCCAAGCGCGGACGCGGCCGCAAGAAGCCAGAAACGACTGCAAGCGATGACAGCGAAAAACCAAGTCGCACCCGCAGCCGTGGTGGCCGCGGCCGCAAGCGCGGAGAAGAAGGCGAAGTCGAAGCGGTCGCGGATACAAAGTTGGAAGCCGGAGGCTCACCTGCCCCGGAAGCCGACTCACCGAGCGCCAATGAGGAAGCACCGAAAGGGCGCGGACGGGGCCGAAACAATCGAGATGGTGGGCGCGACAATGATCGCAACCGCGATCAGTCCAACTCAGAAAAATCTGGCGATGAAGAGCGCTCCAGCGGCCGTGGCCGAGCTGGTCGCGGCCGCAACCGTCAGGATGATCTGGGCCCAAGCGTCATAGGCTTTGGAGACCACCTACCGGCTTTTGTGACCCGTGGTTTTGAATTCAATGACGATAATGAGCCCGCAACTGACGACGCCACAGGTGACGATCAGGATCTGGCTCAAGCGAGCTAACGCCACATTTTAGGCCATGCCAAAGCGCGGCTAGAAGACAGGCTTGAATTTGCGTAGGGACGGGCTTTTTGCCTGATCCTTGTCGTAGGCAATGCGCCAGGTGCGGGCCACCCAATCGGCCAAGTCCTCTCGATCGTCGTGCAACCGATCAGGCAACGTCCAATAGGGTATTTTGGTCGGCCCTTTCTTTTGCCCATCATATATAAAGGCGTGGCTGCCCTCTTCTTCGAACCGACGCTCTTCCTCATCGGGACATTTGAGATAGATTTCGCCGTCGGCGATTAAAGCGAACATCAGCCCTTGGCTGAAAAAGCCGACACCGCCGAACATGCGCCGCGGCGTGACATCCGGCAGGCTTGAAAACAGGTCAAGCGCATATTCTGTGAGTTCATCGGCCATAACCGATGCTACCGCGCAAACAGATTCAAGGCTACCGGCTCAATTAGAGACTGCGGTCGAGACCCATTTGCCAAAAATCGGCTTCCAGCCATGTTGCCGCTTCAAACAATTTTCTCAAATCGCGATATCGATGTTCAGTAAAACTGTGGCTGGCTTCTCGGTCCAGATCGGCGATCGTGTTGTGCATCAAGTCCTGATAATCGGCACCGGCATATTCATTGATCCACACTGCGTAAGGATTGGATGGGCGTAATTTGCCAGCCAGGTTTTTGCCTATCTCGCCATAGCCGATCATGCACGGCGCCAAAGCCACTTTCATATCAAGCAGATCACCGGCGGCGCCGGCGTCAAGCACGAAGCGCGTGTAGGCGATGGTGGCCCGCGCCTCCGGCGCGTCCTGCAGATCGCGTTCGGACAATCCGCAATCGGCACAGAGCTGTACATGCAACTTCATCTCGACTTCGAGGATGGCCTTCAGCCCCTCAAGGCTGGCGCGCATGTCTTCAACGGTTCGGGATTTGTAGACCGCAAGCGCGTAGGCGCGGGAAAATTGGATTAGGAACAGATAGTCTTGCACGAGATAATGCTGAAAAGCTTCGCGTGCCAACGTCCCATCCCCCATGCTGCGCACAAAGGAATGGTCGGTGTAGGCTGTCCATGCTTCGGAACAGTCGGCTTTCAGGCGAGAAAACAGATTCATTACGCGGCTGGCTGGGGTAGCTCCGCCGGGCGCAGCTCAACGCTTTCACCGCAACCACAGGCACTGGTCTGGTTCGGATTGTTGAACACGAAACCGGTGCGCAATTTGGTAATTTCAAAGTCCATCTGCGTGCCGAGCAGATAGAGAACTGCATCCGGCGCTATGAAAACGCGCGCGCCATCGGCTTCCACCACGTCATCCGCAGCATCTGGCTCTGTCACGAGGCCGATCTCATATTCCATACCCGCGCAGCCACCCTTTTTGATGCCAATGCGAATGCCTTGCGCACCCTCGCGGGAAGACATGATTTCGCGAACGCGGTTGGCTGCTGGGTCGGTAAGTGTGATGACGTCGAACATATTTGGGCTCCTGCCCTTAATGTGAGACCGATGACTTAATAAATCAACGCATGCAGGTTGGAAGATCTCTTAAAACCAGCCGAGTGCAATCTGAGCTTCCTCGCTCATGCGGTCGGGCGTCCAAGGCGGGTCAAACACCATATTCACTTCCGCGCCCCGCACGCCAGAGACGGTTTCCACCGCGTCCTGCACCCAACCGGGCATTTCACCCGCCACGGGACAACCGGGGGCTGTGAGGGTCATGTCGATTTTCACATCACGGTCATCAGTAATATCGACCTTATAGATCAAGCCAATCTCGTAGACGTCGGAAGGTATCTCCGGGTCATAGACAGTCTTGAGGGCAGCGATGATGTCATCGGTGAGCCGCTCCAACTCCGCCGGTGGAATGGCAGATTGCGCTTCAGCCGTTGCATCAGCATTTGCTGGCGCTTCACTTTGATTTTCGTCGTCAGACATATCTCTTATCCAAAATAGTGCTCAGCCGAAGAATTCCTGAGCCTTGCGCAACGCTGCCACCAGCTTATCCACTTCGGCGCGGGTGTTGTACATGCCAAATGATGCACGGCAGGTGGATGTCACGCCATAGCGTGCCATCAGCGGCTGGCAGCAATGTGTTCCGGCCCGCACGGCTACGCCTTCGCGGTCTATCACCATGGACACATCGTGGGCGTGTATACCCTCAAGCTCAAAAGAGAAGATAGCTCCCTTGCCCGGCGCGTTGCCGAACGTGCGCAACGAATTTATCTGGCCTAGCTGTTCGCTGGCGTAAGCTGCCAGATCTGCCTCATGCGCTTCGATGGCCTCGCGGCCAATGCCATCGACATAGTCCATCGCAGCGCCCAGGCCGATCGCCTCGATAATGGGGGGCGTGCCAGCCTCAAAGCGATGGGGCGGATCGTTATAGACCACGCCATCGGTCGAGACTTCACGGATCATCTCACCGCCGCCAAGAAATGGCTGCGTCTCGTCCAGAATCTCTTTTGTACCGTAGAGCACACCAATGCCTGTGGGGCCATAGAGCTTGTGGCCAGTGACGACATAGAAATCGCAGCCCATGGACTGCACATCAACCTTCGTGTGCACCGC
>JBCDIB010000065.1:0-9467 GCA_038749385.1 Pseudomonadota bacterium
AAAAGCTGATCGACCGGCAGATCGTTATCGACGCCATGGCGGATGCCATTGAGAAGGCGGCCAAGCAGCGCTACGGCCTTGAAACCCTCATCCGTGCGGACATTGACGGCAAAACCGGTGACATCAAGCTCCAGCGTCTTCTGGAAGTTGTGGAGAAAGTGGAAGAGCCGGACACACAGGTCGATCTGAAAACCGCTGTGGACCGCAACCCCGCCGCCCAAGTGGGCGACTATATTGCCGAGCCCCTGCCGCCAATGGATTTCGGCCGCATCGCCGCCCAGTCCGCCAAACAGGTGATCGTTCAAAAGGTTCGCGAAGCCGAGCGTGATCAGCAGTTCGACGAATATAAAGACCGCGTGGGCGAGGTCATCAATGGCCTCGTCAAGCGGGTGGAATATGGCAATGTGATCGTGGATCTGGGGCGTGGTGAAGGCATCATCCGCCGTGATGAAACCATCATGCGCGAGCCTTTCCGGCCCGGCGACCGCGTACGTGCCTACATTCACGATGTTCGCCGCGAGACCCGTGGCCCGCAGATTTTCCTCAGCCGCACGCATCCGCAGTTCATGGCGAAGCTTTTCGCGCAGGAAGTGCCGGAGATTTATGACGGCATCATTGAAATCCGTGCCGTGGCCCGTGATCCCGGGTCCCGTGCCAAGATCGCCGTGATCTCTAACGATAGCTCCATCGACCCTGTGGGTGCCTGCGTGGGCATGCGCGGCAGCCGTGTGCAGGCCGTTGTCGGCGAGCTGCAAGGCGAGAAGATCGACATTATTCCATGGTCCGAAGATGCAGCCGGCTTCCTTGTGAATGCGCTGCAGCCGGCGGAAGTGGCCAAAGTGGTGCTTGATGAAGATGCCGGCCGCATCGAAGTCGTTGTGCCTGATGAGCAGCTATCGCTAGCCATCGGCCGTCGTGGCCAGAACGTGCGCCTGGCCAGCCAGCTGACCGGCTGGGACATCGACATTTTGACAGAAGAAGAAGAATCCGAGCGCCGTCAGAAAGAGTTCAACGCCTCCACCGAAGCATTCATGGAAGCGCTGAACGTGGACGAGATGGTGGGTCAACTGCTGGCGTCCGAAGGCTTCTCGACCGTCGAAGAAGTTGCCTATGTGGAAAGCGAAGAAGTTGCCACCATCGAAGGCTTCGACGAAGAGACAGCCGAAGAGATTCAGGCCCGCGCCAAGGAATTTCTCGATAAGCAGGAAGCTGCATTGGCTGAGGAGCGCCGCGCCTTGGGTGTGGAAGACGGATTGCTGGAAATTGAAGGTCTGACCAACGCTATTCTTGTCGATCTGGGCAAGGACGGCACCAAAACGGTCGAAGATTTTGCCGGTTATGTGCCGGACGATCTGGTGGGCTGGACCGAGCGCAAAGATGGCGAGGTACAGCGCTTTGAAGGTGTGCTACAGAGCCACAATATCAGCCGCGCCGATGCTGAAAGCATGATCATGCAGGCCCGTCTTGCCGTTGGCTGGGTGACGCAGGAAGAACTCGATGCCATGAATGCCGAGCCCGAGGAAGCGGAGGTGGAAACCTCTGAAGCCGACCGGGTCTTCTCCGGCAATGTCCTGGTTCAGGAACGGTGAGGCAGACACCTAACATATGGCTTCAAACGTCCACACAGATCCATCCGGCGAGCAGCCAGATGAAGTGACCGCCGCCAGCAATCTGTCGGATGAAAATTCGGAGCATGTTGGCGGTGATGGGGGCGTGCGACCGAAAACAGCGTCTGAAAAACCTTCGAAGACCAAGAGCCTCCAGACATCAAAACTGGGTGAGGATTTACGCGACAAAGGTCCGATGGATGCCCGCGAGGGCGGCAAGCGCCGTAAGGATGGCACTCGCTCGAAACGGTCGCCTGAGCGCACGTGTCTGGTGACGCGGGAAAAGCGTCCGCCATCGGAGATGATCCGGTTTGTGTTATCGCCTGACGGCACCGTGACCCCCGATGTGAATGGCAAACTACCAGGGCGTGGCGTGTGGCTGACGGCCACCGAAGGAACGGTGCGTGAAGCGGTGCGCCGTAAAGTTTTTGGCCGGGGGTTCCGCACCGAGTGCAAGGCGCCCGATATTCTGCCCGCGCAAGTTGGTGATATTCTGCATGAATTTGCGCTTGGTGCCTTGGGCATGGGCCGGGCCGCTGGCGCCGTCATCACTGGCTTTTCGAAAACCGACCAGATGATCCGCACCGGCGAAGCATGGCTGGTTCTCACCGCATCCGATGTTGCCGCCGACGGAAAGCGCAAGGTGGCACAGGCCAGCCGCGCGGTCAGCGCGCTGGGCGGCGAGCCCCCAAACATCTACGAATTGTTCGACGCCAACGCTCTAACCAGCGCATTGGCCCGGCGTGACGAAGGCGGCACGGTGATGCATGTTGCCATCAATCGCGCGCAAAATGGACGCAGCGCCGTCCGCAAACTTGAGCGACTGGCGCGTTACCGCGGCATCGCTCCCATTGACGTTACCCCCGGAAAAGGGGCAAACACGGCTCAAACGGAGTCTGGCCCATGAAAAACTCATGAAGACCTCATGACATTCGGCCGTAACAGGCAGCGCAGCGGAAGCGTTCCCCAATAAGCATCTGGCGTGAAGCCATGCGCTTCCCACCCGCTCTGACCAAAGCGAGCCAAGCATTGTGCCACGTCTCATGTGCGCGCGGTGTAAGATGGTAATCGAGCCAACAGGCGCGGTTACTCAGATGATATTGGATGATCCCGACGACCGGGGTCACGCAGATGAACGGCCCAAAGCGGCCACAAGGCCAAATGTGCCACAAGGAACGACACACATATGAGCGATAACAACTCCGGCGACGACAAGCCCCTCAGCCTGGGCTCCCGCAAACCGCTTGGTCTAAAGGGCGGTTCCGGGCAAGTGCGCCAGAATTTCTCGCGCGGTCGCAGCAACACCGTTGTGGTGGAAACCAAGAAGCGCCGCTTCAACAAGCCCGGCGATACTCCCACCCCTGCGCCTGCGCCGCCAAAACCAGAGACGCAGCGTGCCAAGCCTGCTGATGTGGTGACACCCAAGGCCAAGCCAACCACCAAACCAATGGTGCTAAACCGTCTGTCTGACGGCGAGCTGGATGCCCGCCGCCGCGCGCTGGAGCTTGCCAAGTCCCGCGAAAGTGAAGACGAGCGCCGCGCCCAGGAAGAGGCGCAAAAGCGCGCTGAGCGCGAAGCCCGCATTCTGGCTGAAAAACAGGCTGCAGAGCGCGAGCGCCTCGAGGAAGAAAAGCGTCTGGCCGAGCAAAAAGCCGCCGCCGAAGCTGAGGCGGCTGAAGCCGAGGCCCGCGCGGCCCGTGCCGAAGCCGGTAAGGCTGTGTCCAGCCGCGGTACGGATGCTGCGCCTGCTAACAAAACGTTGACCCCGGTCAACCGCAAGAAAGAAGAACCGCCCCAGCCGTCCAAGCCAAAGGGTGGGGATGACCGCCGCAAGACCAAGCTGACGCTGACCAATGCATTGGACGACAACGACCAGCGTGGTCGTTCACTGGCCGCCATGCGCCGCCGACAGCAAAAGCAGCGCCGCGCGAGCCAATCGAGTGCCCCGCGCGAGAAGGTGTCCCGCGAGGTCATTCTGCCAGAGACTATCACTGTGCAAGAATTGTCCCAGCGTATGTCTGAACGCGGCGTCGATGTGATTAAGTTCATGATGAAGCAGGGACAGATGGTGACGCCCGGCGATATCATTGACGCGGACACCGCCGAGCTGATCGCCGAGGAGTTCGGCCACACCGTCAAACGCGTGTCCGAAGCAGACGTGGAAACCGGTATCTTCAACGTGGAAGATGACGAGGGTGATCTGGTTTCCCGTCCGCCGGTCGTGACCATTATGGGCCACGTCGACCACGGCAAGACATCGCTGCTTGACGCCTACCGCAAAACCAATGTGGTGTCCGGTGAGGCCGGTGGCATCACCCAGCACATCGGCGCCTATCAGGTGGATCGTGACGGCAAAAAGATCACCTTCCTCGACACACCGGGCCACGAGGCGTTCACTTCGATGCGTGCCCGTGGTGCCCAGGCGACCGACGTGGCCATTCTGGTGGTCGCGGCGGACGATTCCGTGATGCCGCAGACCATTGAGAGCATCAATCACGCCAAAGCCGCCGAAGTGCCGATCATTGTGGCCATCAATAAGATGGACAAGCCGGCCGCCGACGCCAACAAGGTGCGCACCGAGCTTCTGCAGCACGAAGTGTTTGTGGAAAGCATGGGTGGTGAAACCCTCGACGTGGAAGTGTCTGCACTCAAGGGCACGAACCTCGAAGAGCTTCTCGACCAGATCACGCTTCAAGCTGAGCTGCTGGAGTTGAAAGCGAATCCCGACCGCACCGCCGAAGGTATTGTGGTGGAGGCTCAACTCGATAAGGGTCGCGGTGCCGTGGCGACGGTACTGGTGCAGACCGGTACGCTGAAGGTCGGCGATATCGTCGTGGCTGGTGCCGAGTGGGGCAAGGTCCGGGCGATCATCAACGATCAGGGCAAGCAGATCAAAGAAGCTGGGCCATCCATGCCCGTCGAGGTGCTTGGCTTGTCTGGCGCCCCCGGTGCCGGCGATCAGATGGCGGTTGTGCAGTCTGAAGCCCAGGCCCGCGAGATTACGGAATATCGTCAGCGCAAAGAGCGTGAAATGTCGATCGCCAGCCAGACCGGCGCGCGTGGCTCCCTCGAGCAGATGATGAACCAGCTGCAGGACCAGAACACCGCCGAAGTGCCGGTGGTGCTGAAAGGCGATGTGCAGGGGTCCGTCGAGGCCATCAAGCAGGCGCTTGAAAAGTTGTCCACGGACGAGGTGAAAGCCAATGTTGTGCACGGCGCAGTTGGTGGTATCACGGAAAGCGATGTGGCGCTGGCCGCAGCGTCCAACGCGCCGATCATCGGCTTCAACGTGCGGGCCAACAAGCAGGCCCGTGACGCTGCCCAAGCGGCCGGCATTGAGATCCGCTATTACAACATCATCTACGATTTGGTGGATGATGTGAAAGCGGTGATGAGCGGCACGCTTGCGCCGGAACTGCGCGAGACCTTCCTCGGTAACGCTGAAATTCTGGAAGTGTTCAACGTATCCAAGGTCGGCAAGGTTGCCGGTTGCCGCATTACGGATGGCAAGGTGGAGCGTGGTGCCGGCGTGCGCCTCATCCGCGACAACGTCGTGGTGCACGAAGGTAAGCTCTCGACGCTCAAGCGTTTCAAGGACGAAGTGGCCGAAGTGCCTGTCGGCCAAGAATGCGGCATGGCGTTCGAGAATTACCAGGACATGCGTGCTGGCGATGTGATCGAGTGTTACCGCGTCGAAGAAATCGAGCGTTCGCTCTAAACTCAACTGAGGGCGGCGCGAGCCGCCCTTTTCATTTGTGCGGGGCCCTAAATGCGCGCAGAGTTCGACACACGCAATACTGAGGCGATTGCCATAAGCCGCGCAGGGCAGGCCGTTCAGTTCGGAAGTTCTGCACGCAACGCACGGTTGTTTTTGTTTTTAGGTGCAGCTGGGCTTTTCGGGGTTTGGGTCCTGTTCGTGTTCTTCGCGGCACAACCCATAGCGGCGTCTCTCGGCATGCGCCCCGGCCGCGATTGGATGATCATGCTCCCTGCGCTTGCGGTTCTACTGGCCTGCGCCATCGGTCTCGCCCGCTTCGTTGGCAAGCGTTATCAGCGCCAGATTTTGGTGCACATGGAGCGCGATCTGCCGGACGGCACGCCGGTCTTCATTGAGATCGATCAAGAGGGCGTCCGGTTTGCGGGCGACGGGATGACATTGTTCGCAGCCTGGCATCGGGTGAATCAGATCGTCGAGGTGCCGGTGCACAATCGCGGCACAATGATCGGTTTTTTCGGCCCACGCGTGAACTTCTTCGTGCCGCCGAGGGCGTTTGCAGATGATGGCAGCCGCAAAGCGTTTTTCGACCAAGCTCAGCACTTGCGTTCCACCGCTATAAGCACGATCTAGCTTGCATGGCTCAGCGCAATTCCTCCAAAGCACCCTCCCAACGACAACTCCGCGTAGGCGAGAACGTGCGCCATGCGGTGATTGAAGTGCTGCAACGGGGGGACGTATCCGACCCGGTGCTCGACAAAGCGGTGGTCTCTATCTCCGAGGTGCGCATGTCGCCGGACCTCAAGATCGCCACCTGTTTTGTGTCGCCGCTTGGCCCCCAGGACGCAAAAGCCGTGTCCAAGGCGCTGGCCGCCAATGCAAAGGCCATCCGCCACGCCGTCACTCCCGCCCTGCGCGGTATGAAATACATGCCATCGTTTCGTTTTTTGCCCGATGAGAGCTTCGACAATTACAGCCGGATCGACACGATTTTGCGTGATGCAAAGGTTCAGCGCGATGTCGGCAATGGGGATGATGATGAAGATGGGCTTTCCCCATTATCCAGTTCCAACACTGATTGAAGCTGCGCCCCCAGCCGCCTAATGTCTCCTCAAACCGGGAGGCTTTCATGAGCGGTTACATCCTTGCCATCGACCAGGGCACAACATCTTCGCGGGCCATTGTGTTCGACGGCAAGCAGTCCATCGCAGGCGTCGGCCAGCGGGAGTTCACCCAGCATTTTCCCCAATCTGGTTGGGTGGAGCATGATGCTAATGAAATCTGGGACGGCGTATTGGGTGTGTGCAAGGCGGCGTTGGCGGATGCTGATATAGCCCCTTCTGATCTGTCTGCCATCGGCATCACCAACCAGCGTGAGACCGTTTTCGTCTGGGACCGTGAAACAGGAGAACCGGTACATAATGCCATCGTTTGGCAGGACAGGCGCACCGCCGCGTTCTGCGCCGACCTGAAACAAGCCGGACATGAAGAGATCTTCACGAAGAAAACCGGTCTGTTGCTCGACCCTTATTTTTCCGGCACCAAAATCCGCTGGTTGCTGGACAATGTGGATGGCCTGCGCGCCCGCGCCGAGGCCGGCGAATTGGCGTTCGGCACATCTGACAGCTGGATGATCTGGAAGCTGTCAAATGGCGCTCGTCATGTCACCGACGCAACCAACGCCTGCCGAACCCTGCTGTTCAACATCGAAACCCAGGATTGGGACGACGAGCTTCTGGACATTATGGGCGTCCCCCGCGCCATACTGCCAGAGGTGCTGGACTGTGCGGCTGACTTTGGCGCGACCACCGATGCGGTGTTTGGAACAGCCATTCCCATACTTGGCGTTGCGGGCGATCAGCACGCGGCGACCATCGGTCAGGCCTGCTTTGAGCCCGGCATGTTTAAGAGTACTTATGGCACCGGCTGTTTTGCACTGCTGAACACCGGCCAGGAGCAGGTGCCTTCTAACAACCGATTGCTGACCACGCTGGCCTACCGGCTAAATGGAGAGGTCACCTACGCGCTGGAAGGGTCGATCTTCATCGCAGGTGCAGCGGTGCAATGGCTGCGTGACGGGCTTCAAATCCTCGACAACGCTTCAAAATCCGGCGGCATGGCGGAAGGGGCGGACCCCACCGAGCAGGTCTATCTGGTGCCTGCGTTCACCGGCATGGGCGCGCCATATTGGGATGCCGATGCGCGGGGGGCCATGTTTGGCCTCACCCGCAACACGGGTCCCAACGAAGTGGCCCGCGCCGCCTTGGAAGCTGTGTGCTACCAGACCCGCGACCTGCTTGAAGCCATGCAAAAGGACTGGGCCGCCAGCGGGCAGGCTACAAGCGATACCGTGCTGCGCGTGGATGGGGGCATGGTGGCAAGCAATTTCACCATGCAATTTCTGGCCGATATGCTGGACGCCCCGGTGGATCGGCCGGAGATATTGGAAACCACTGCCCTTGGCGCAGCGTGGCTTGCAGGCTCCCGTGCCGGGGTCTGGCCCGACATGGCCGGCTTTGCCGAGCGTTGGAAACTGGAACGCCGCTTCGAGCCGCAAATGGAAGCAGATCAGCGTGAGACAAAATATGCAGGCTGGCAGGATGCTGTGAAGCGGACGCTCACAAATTAGGCAAAACAAAACCCGGCGGAGCTGAGCTCGACGCCGGGTTGATCAGAGCGCGGGTGCGCTTTGCACCCACAGCTACCTCTTTGTTACCACGCAAGTCGGATGTTCGTGTGACATGGCGGTGACGAATGGAAACAAAAGTCTGCGCCCGTAATGTTAACAATTACTTATCATCAACAGATGGTTACCATCGGGACTTCATTCAATCCCCGAACAACAGGTCACGTATGGTGCGTGGTGTCGCACCGTTGCTGGCAACGGTTTGGCCCACATCGGCCCCCGGGCGAGGGCCGCGCGTTGCGGGAACTTGCGGGTTCGCAGGCACGACCGGCTGAACGTCCCCATTGGGAACGAGACCCGCGGGCATGACATTCGAATCGGCAATTGGCGGCGCCCACCGTGGGTCCCAGCGCGGCTGCACGGCGATCAGGTCCGGTAAGTCAACAAAGCCAGGCAAGCGCTGCGAGGGCACGCCTTGGTGGGCGGCGAGCATGAATTTGTGCCACGCACGGGTGGGCATTGAGCCGCCGGTCACTTTCTTTGTGGGTTTGCCATCATCATTGCCGAACCAGATACCGGTGGTCAGATTAGACGTGTAGCCAACGAACAGCGCGTCACGGAAATTCTGGCTGGTGCCGGTCTTACCAGCCACTTGCCAGCGCTCCAGCCGCGCAGCACGTCCGGTGCCACCATTCACGACCCCGCGTAACATAGCGTTCATCATGGACACTTCGCGTTCAGCCATGACGCGCGTGCCATCATGGGCCGGGCGCTGGTAGAGTACTTTGCCATCCCGGGTTTCAATGCGGTCGATCACCGTTGGCTTCACGTCATAACCGCCATTCGCAAACGGTGCGTACGCGGCGGTGAGTTCGAGCAGCGACACTTCGGATGTGCCCAGCGCGAGGGACGCGTTCGCTTTAAGGGGGGAGCCAATGCCAAGGCGCGTAGCTGTGTCGGCCACGGCTTTCGGACCCATTTCCATGGTCAGACGCGCGGCAACTGTGTTTGATGATTTCGCCAAGGCGTAGTCGAGGGTGACGGGCCCGCGATATTTATCATCATAGTTTCGGGGCTTCCACGAGCCGACGGCAATTGGCGCGTCCTGTCGTACGGTGCGGGGGGTCGCCCCGCGCTCCAACGCCGCCAGCCAAACAAATGGTTTGAAGGCGGAGCCGGGCTGGCGTTTCGCCTCCACAGCGCGGTTGAACTGGCTGTCCTTATAATCGCGGCCACCCACCAATGCCCGCACGGCACCTGTGCCGTCTATGGAAACAAGCGCGCCTTGGCCAACGTTCAATGTCCTACCGTCAGCGTCCAGCGCGTTCGAGATCACCCGGTCTGCATAGGCCTGCAATTCACCGTCTATCGAGGTTTTGACGATCAGATCGCCTTCCACTTCCCCAACCAGCTTGGGCAAGCGCGCCATAACCCAATCGGCCACATAATGCTCCGCGCCGGACCAATAGCGTTCTGCGCGCTGCGGGCCGACATGGGCTGCCTGAGCATTCTGTTCGCG
>JBCDIB010000066.1:0-9450 GCA_038749385.1 Pseudomonadota bacterium
CTGTTGAGCGAAGATGAGTTGCAGCATTACCCGGAGGTCAGCCCTATGCAGGCCATCGGCTTCGGTGTGCGTCGTTATGATGATATGGTGGCGTTGGCCAAAGATAAGCCGGTCAAAGTGATTGGTGAGACGGGTATCATCCGCGACAAGCCGGGTTTTGAAGTCGATCTGGTCACGCGCTCCAGCGCCAGCGATGATTTGCACAGCCATGACCGTGCTTCCGTATTGATGCCGGTGGCCGGCCATTGGAAAATCAGCTGGAAAAACGGCCAGGACGGCGAGACCACTCTAGCCCCCGGCGACACCATGCTGATGCCGGCCGATCTTGACCATATGGCCGTGCCATCCATGGCTGGCGATGCTGCGCTTTATCATATCATCGGCACCGACGACCCAGCGGGGCCAACGTGGAATGGGCCCTCCCAGGCAAAAATGTGACTGGCACCAAGAAAACCGGACGGCTCGCAATTGCTCCCTTTTGCTCGGCCACAGGTGAAAAAGCGTGAAAACGCCGCCGATCTTTGACGGCCACAATGATGCGCTTTTCCGCTTGTTCAGGGCGGGTGGCGACCCCGTTTCATTATTCGCTCAGGACCAAGGGCATGTGAACGTCTCGGCCGCCAACAGAGGCGGCTTTGCAGGTGGCTTGTTTGCCATGTTTGCACTGGGCGAGGGGCGGGGGCTGGATTTCTCCATGTTCGGAAATCCACCCTATGATGCGCCATTGCCCGAACCATTGGCGCAGCCCGAGGCTTTGCGGCAAGCCATCGCGCAGGCCGGTATCGCCCACCAATTGGTGGCTTCTGGCAGCGTGCGCTTCTGCCTGACCAGCGCTGACATACGCCAAGCCATGGCGGACAGCGTCATGGCGCTGGTGTTGCACCTGGAGGGCGCGGAACCCATTGGGCCGGACCTGGTGGAGCTGGATGCGCTTTACGCGCTGGGCCTGCGCTCCCTGGGCCCGGTTTGGAGCAGGCCGACGATTTTTGGCCACGGCGTGCCATTTCGCTTCCCTTCCGATGGAGACATTGGCCCCGGCCTTACCGATGCGGGCAAACGCTTGGTGGCCCGCTGCAAACATTTGGGCATGGTGTTGGATAACAGCCATCTCAACGAGAAAGGCTTTTGGGATGTAGCCGATGCGGGCCTGCCGCTGGTTGCCACCCATTCCAATGCCCATGCGGTTGCGCCATCAGCGCGCAATCTCACGGATGCCCAATTGCGCGCCATCGGCGAAACGGGGGGTATGGCGGGGCTTAACTATGGCACCATGTTCCTGCACCCAAATGGGTCCGCCGGCGCAACCGGAGCCCTCGACCACGTCATGACCCACTTAGATCATATGATCCAAGTCGCGGGCGAAGATCATGTGGGCCTTGGATCGGACTTTGACGGCGCACCCATGCCCGACGGCTTGAAGGGCGCTGGCGATCTGCCCAATCTGCGCCAGCGCATGGTGGATGCCGGCTACGGCGAAGCGCTTATCAAAAAGCTGTGCCACGGCAATTGGCTGGATCTGCTTGATCGTGTGCAGGGCGTGGCCTAGTGGACGTCATTTTCGAACCCGCGCGGCACACGCCCATCATTCATCGCACAGATGTGCTGGTGGTGGGCTCTGGGCCGGGCGGATTGTCGGCTGCATTGGCTGCTGCGCGCACCGGGGTAGATGTCTGTCTTATCGAGCGTTTCGGATGTTTTGGCGGCAACATGACAGCCGTGGGCGTCGAGGGTATGGCGTGGTATCGCCGCGAAGCCACCATCGAAGCAGGTGGTTTGGCGCGAGAATATGAAGACCGCTCCGCCGAGGCGGGCTTGGCGGTGCCCGAAACCCAGTCACTGAGCCATGAAATCGATGCCGAAGGCTTCAAAATCATCGCCGACCAGTTGGTTCAGGAAGCCGGCATACACGCCATGCTGCACCGCTATGTGGTTGCGCCCATTGTGCAGGAAAATCGCATCACAGGCGTGTTGGTTGAGAGCAAGGCGGGGCGCGAGGCCATACTTGCAAAGACCGTGGTCGACGCCACGGGGGATGCCGACTTGGCGCTGGCCTGCGGAGCCCCGATGCGCACAACGCCGGTGGAAGAGATGCAGGCAGCTTCGGTCATGTTTCACCTCGCGGGTGTCGACAAAGCTGCCTTTCTGAAGGGTGTGGCCGATGATCCGCAAACATACGCTGATTGGTCCGGCGGCGAGTGGAAAGTGGAGACCGACGGCAAGGAAGACGAGATGTTTTCGCCATTCCTCAAACGTCCGTTCGAGCGTGCCCGCCGCGAGGGCACCATGCCCGCAGATCTCACTACGATTGGCGGCACCTGGGGCGCCATGCACGACAGTGGCGAACTGACTTATATGAATCTGGTGCACCTGGACGGGTGTGATGGCACCGATCCCGACAGCCTGACGCGTTTCGAAATTGAAGGTCGCAAACAGGCATTGCAGGCGCTGGACGCACTCAAACGTTACACTCCGGGCTGTGAGAAGGCGCGCCTGCGCAATTTTGGCATGACCATCGGCATCCGCGACACGCGCAAGATCATCGCCGCCTACAATTTGACGGAAACGGACGTTCGCCAACAGGCCAGGTTTGAAGACTCAATCGGCATTTTTCCCGAATTCATCGACGGCTATGGCGTGCTTATCATTCCCAGCACCGGCCGGTATTTTCAGGTGCCTTACCGCGCCTGTCTGCCCACGGGGGTGGACGGTTTGCTGGTCGTTGGCCGCGCCACCGGGGGTGACAAGATTAGTCATGCCGCTACGCGCAACATGGCCTGCTGTGCGGTTACGGGGCAGGGGGCTGGCATAGCTGCCGCACTTGCCATCCGCCACAAAACGGATTTGCACTCGCCCGATATGCCTGCCATTCATCGCGAGCTTGAACGACAGAACGTGCGCCATCACTAGGCTTGAGGACTAAATCCATGACCAATATTCACACAACTCATGTCGGTTCGCTGCCGCGCACCCAGGAAATTGTGGATTTCATCTTCGCCAAAGAGCATGGCAAGGATTACGACCAGGCGGCATTCGATGCGGCCATGACCGCCGCCGTTGATGAGACTGTGCGCAAACAGGTCGAGGCGGGCATCCACTACGTGTCGGACGGTGAAACGTCGAAGATTAGCTACGCCACCTATGTGAAGGACCGCTACACGGGCTTTTCTGGCGACAGCCCCCGCAATGCCCCTGCCGATCTGAAAATGTTCCCCGGCTTTCTGAAACGCTTGGCCGATGATGGTGGTACACCGCAATATTCGCGCCCCATGTGCACCGGCGAAGTTAAGTCCAAGGGCCAGGACGAACTGAACAAGGACATCGCCAACCTGAAGGCGGCTATGGCGAAGCATGGCGCAACTGGTGGCTTCATGAACGCCGCGTCTCCGGGCGTCATTTCCCTGTTTTTGCAAAACGATTTTTACGCAACGCGCGACGAATATCTTGCGGCTTTGGCAGATGCTATGCGTGAGGAATATCGCACCATCGTGGATGCTGGACTGCACATTCAACTGGACTGCCCTGATCTGGCTTTGTCTCGCCACATGCTGTTCGCTGATATGACCGATGATGAATTCCTCAAAATCGCTGACAGCCACGTCGAAGCGCTGAACCATGCCCTGGATGGCATCCCGAAAGACAAAGTGCGTGTGCACATTTGTTGGGGCAATTATGAAGGTCCGCATTGCTGCGACATCTCCATGGACAAGGTATTCACGACCCTCATGAACACCCATGCCAGAGCTGTGTTGTTCGAAACATCCAACCCCCGTCACGCCCATGAGTGGACGGTGTTTCGTGACCGCAAAAGCGAAATTCCCGACGATAAAATCCTCGTGCCCGGTGTTGTGGACTCCACGACAAACTTCATTGAGCACCCGGAGGTAGTGCGCCAGCGCATTGAGCGCTTCACCGACATTGTGGGCAAGGAGCGCGTGGTTGCAGGCTCTGATTGCGGCTTTGGCACCTTTGCAGGCTTTGGTGCAGTGGACCCGGACATCGCATATGCCAAACTGAAAAGCTTGACCGAAGGGGCGGCTTTGGCATCAGATTGAGCCATGGCAATCTCACCGGACCCAAAGCCTGATCCGCTCATCCTGCTCCCCGGCCTGATGTGTGACACCCGGGTGTTTCGTCCGCAGTTCAACGAGTTTAATTCGCAGCTGCGGTTCAAGGTGGCGGATCTTAGCAAAGACGCGTCCGTGCCCGGAATGGCCATGCGCGTTCTGTCCAGCGCGCCGCCAACCTTTTCGTTGCTCGGCCTGTCCATGGGCGGCATCGTGGCGATGGAGATCATCAAACGCGCCCCGCGTCGAGTGACGCGGATTGCCTTGCTCGATACCAATTACAAGGCCGAAGCGCGGGAAGTGGCTGACAATCGTATCCGGCAGATCAATATGGCTTATGCAGGTCAGCTTGAAGACGTGATGCGCGATGAGATGAAGCCCAACTACTTGGCCGATGGGCCGGAGCGCGAAAAAGTGCTGGATCTGTGCATGAGCATGGCAAAATTCCACGGTCCGCGCGTGTTTGAGCGCCAGTCAAAAGCGCTCATGAACCGGCCGGACCAGACGGAAAGCCTTGGCGGCATAAATGTACCCACTTTGGTCATGTGTGGCCGGGAGGATGCACTTTGCCCGGTGTCTCGCCACGAAAAGATGGCGGAGTTGATACCGGGTGCCGACCTGCAAGTCATTGAGGATGCTGGCCATCTGCCCGTGTTGGAAAAGCCTGCCGAAACCAATGCCGCCATCGGGAAATGGCTTGGTTTGAGCTGAGGCATTGCCGCCAGTTCTGGCCGCTGCGTGTGTCAGGGGTTTCCAAAGCTGGTGTTAGTCTCTAGTTAAGCACTAACCGTTGGGGGGCTCATGCCGTGCGCATGGGCTGAGAGGCGCTGGTGCCGACCCATCGAACCTGTCCGGGTAATGCCGGCGAAGGGAACGGGCACGATGAAGACGCATATACCTATTGGATTGACGATTGCCGGCTCTGACTCTGGTGGCGGCGCGGGCATTCAGGCAGACTTGAAAGCCTTTAGCGCGCTCGGCGTATACGGTGCTTCCGTTATCACGGCTATCACGGCACAGAATACGAGGGCCGTAACGGCAGTACACGACGTGCCCGTGGACGTGATTGCCGCGCAGCTGGAGGCTGTCCTTAGCGATCTCAACGTGCAGGCCATCAAAATAGGCATGCTGTCTTCGCCTTCAATCATCACGGCGGTGGCGGACAAACTATCGGCGTTTGACGGGCCGGTCGTGCTGGACCCGGTGATGGTGTCCAAGTCTGGCGCGCGCCTTTTGCAGCCGGACGCACTGGATGCTTTGCGCAGCAAATTGATCCCCCTGGCGGCAGTGGTGACACCAAATCTTCCTGAAGCGGCGGACATTACGGGCACTGAGGAAACCGAAGATGAAGCGGCGTTAAATGCCCAGGCAGAGGCCATTCTGGCCATGGGCGCAGGTGCGGTGCTCATGAAGGGCGGCCATGCCAGCGGTGACATATGTATAGATGCGCTGCACACGATGGGTGCAGCCCCAATGCATTTCTCAGCGCCGCGCGTTTCGACAAAAAACACCCACGGTACGGGCTGCACCTATTCGGCATCCATTGCCGCGGGCTTGGCCAAAGGTCAGTCGCTCAATGACGCTGTGACGCAGGCCCACGCTTATCTGAGCAAGGCGATCGTTGCGGCAGACTCATTATCGGTGGGCCAGGGCCACGGTCCGGTGCACCATTTTCACGATTTATGGTCATGAGCGGCCATATTGCCATTGTGGGCGCGGGTGTTGCGGGCCTGACTGCGGCCACCGAGTTGGCGGCGCGTGGCTACGCCGTTGAGCTGTTTGAAGCCGCCAGCGAAATCGGTGGCGACGCTGCCTCACACTATGCTGGGGGCATGCTGGCTCCATATTGTGAACGCGAGAGCGCCGAAGAGCCTGTCATAGAGCTTGGTCTGGAGGCCGCCGATTGGTGGCAGCAGCACACGGGTTTGGTGCAGCGCAAAGGCAGTCTGGTGCTGGCGCTGGGCCGCGATCGCTCCGAACTCACACGGTTTGCCGCCCGCACCCGTAATCACGAGTTAATTGGCGCCGACGAGGTTGCTCAGTTGGAGCCGGACCTGGAAGGTCGCTTCACCCGGGGCCTGTTTTTTGCTGGTGAGGCGCACATTAACCCGCGCGATGCGATGCGACATCTGGCCGACAAGCTGACTGCAAACGGTGGTTCGCTGCACCTTGGTCAGAAGGTCCAACCAGAAGCGCTGCCCCAATCCATCGTTGTTGATTGTCGTGGTTGGGGCGCGGGCGCCCCGGATGGCCCGACAAATGGATTGCGGGGTGTGAAGGGCGAGATGGCGGTTCTCCATGCGCCGGATATTGTACTCAACCGCCCAATTCGCCTCGTGCATCCTCGCTTTCCACTCTACATCGTGCCCCGTGCAGACAATCATTTTATGGTTGGTGCCACGATGCTGGAAAGCGGTGAGCGCGGTCGTGTGACCGCCCGCGCCATGTTGGAATTGCTGGGCGCTGCCTATGCCCTCCACCCGGCTTTTGCCGAAGCGGAAGTGGTGGAAACGGGCACCCATGTGCGCCCGTCCTACGCCGATAATCTGCCACGCATCGAACAGAACGGACGCATCATTTCGATCAACGGTCTGTACCGGCATGGGTTTCTGCTTGGCCCTGCCATGGCGCGCCAAACCGCGGATTTGGTCGCTGCCAACTTATCGGAGGCCTCTCATGCGCGTCGTGCTTAATGGCGAGGACCGTGAAATTGAAGCGGCCACTCTGGCTGAAGCTCTCGAGGCGTTGGATTATGCAGATGCCATCGTGGCCACAGCTGTGAATGGCGAATTCGTACCCCACGATCAGCGCGGCGAAACCACAATCAAGGAAGGCGACGCCATCGAAGTGCTCGCCCCTATGCAGGGCGGGTAGGCGATGAGTGCACGCACCTTCTATGGCCAAGCCCTCGCCAATCGTTTGCTGCTGGGCACGGCGCAGTACCCGTCGCCTGCCATCCTTGCCGATGCTGTGAAGCAGTCCGCTGTGGATATGGTCACTGTTTCCCTTCGCCGCGAGTCTGGCGCACAGAGGGCCGGGCAGGCATTCTGGCAGTTGATCAAAGAATTGGGAGTGTCGGTGCTGCCCAACACTGCCGGGTGCCACACGGTTAAAGAGGCCGTCACCACAGCGCATATGGCGCGGGAGGTGTTCGGCACGAAGTCCATCAAGCTGGAAGTGATTGGCGAAGACGACACCCTGCAACCTGATGTGTTCGGGCTGGTGGAAGCTGCGCGCATACTCACCGATGATGGCTTTGAGGTGTGGCCCTACACCACTCAGGATCTCATCGTGGGCGGCAAGCTGCTAGATGCCGGTTGCGAGGTTTTGATGCCTTGGGGCGCACCCATCGGCTCCGGGCAGGGCCTGAATGATGTGTTTGGCCTGCGGGCCATGCGAGCGCATTTTCCCGATGTGCCATTGGTGGTGGATGCGGGCCTTGGTCTGCCGTCCCACGCCAGCCAAGCCATGGAGCTGGGTTACGACGCAGTGCTGTTGAACACTGCCGTGGCGAAGGCAGGAGATCCCGTGGCGATGGCCATTGCGTTCGCCGATGCCACCCGCGCCGGGCAGGCGGCCCATCAGGCTGGGCCCATGGAAGTGCGCGACATGGCTGAACCTTCCACCCCCGTCATGGGAAAGGCCTTCCTTCTGTGAGCTTGCATCGCTTTTATCCGATTTTCGACAATGCCGACTGGTGCGAGCGGTTGGTGCCGCTGGGCATCAAGCTGGTGCAGTTGCGCGCCAAGGACCTGCCTGACGATCAATTGCGCGCACAAATTCGTCGGTCAAAAGCCGTCTGTGATGCCTATGGCTGCGTGCTGGTGATCAATGATTTCTGGCAGATGGCCATTGAGGAAAAGTGCGAGTGGGTGCACCTCGGCCAGGAGGATCTCGACGCTGCCGATCTGGGCGCAATCCGCGCCGCTGGGATCAAGCTGGGCCTTTCCACCCACGATGACGCGGAACTTGATCGGGCCTTGGCCTGCACTCCCGACTACGTGGCCCTCGGTCCCGTCTATCCGACCATTTTGAAGAAAATGAAATGGACCGAGCAGGGCCTTGATAAAGTGACTGAGTGGAAGACCAAGATCGGCGATATGCCCCTGGTCGGCATCGGTGGACTGAACATCGAACGTGCCCCCGGTGTGCTGGATGCAGGCGCCGATATCGTCTCTGCCGTGACCGACATCACCCTTAATGCCGATCCGGAAGCGCGCGTGCGCCAGTGGCTTGCTGTGACAGAAAATCATCAAAAACAATGACTTACCGATCAAAGGGGATTCAAATGAATCTATCTGCCAATTTGTTGAATCAATTTGTGAAGTCCGCCGTCACCGGCGCCGCTTTCCTTGCGCTCACATCGTCTGCCATGGCCGCCGACAAGCTTTCCGTCGTGCTCGACTGGTTTGTGAACCCCGACCACGGCCCCATCATTGTGGCCCAGGAAAAGGGCTATTTCGCTGACCAAGGGCTTGAAGTTGAAATCATCCCACCTGCGGACCCTGCGGACCCGCCAAAATTTGCTGCAGCTGGCCGTGCGGATTTGGCTGTTAGCTATCAGCCCCAACTGCACTTGCAGGTGGCGGAGGGCTTGCCGCTCAAGCGAGTTGGCACGCTCGTTGCCACGCCTCTCAACTGCTTGCTGGTGCTGGAAGACGGTCCGATCAAGGAGATCGCAGACCTGCGCAACAAGAAAATAGGTTTCTCTGTGGCGGGTGTGGAGGAAGCTGTGCTGACCGCCATGCTAACACCAGAGGGTATTGGCCTTGATGAAGTGGAGCTTGTGAACGTCAACTTCTCCCTCTCGCCGGCCCTGATGAGTGGCCAGGTAGACGCCGTCATGGGGGCGTTCCGCAATTTCGAATTGAACCAGATGGATATCAATGAAGTGCCCGGAAAGTGCTTTTACGTCGAAGAGCACGGCATGCCGTCCTATGATGAGTTGATATATGTGGCCAACCCGGAACTCATGGACACTGACAAGATCGAGCGCTTTCTCGAAGCCACCGAGCTTGCCACCCAATTCATCGTGAACAATCCGCAGGAAAGCTGGGAAATCTTCTCTGCCACGGCTGTCGAGCTGCAGGATGAGCTGAACAAACGCGCCTGGGTCGATACGCTGCCACGCTTCGCCCTGCGCCCCGCCGCACTCGATGCCGGCCGCTATGAACGGATGGGCGAGTTCCTCAAAGAGTCCGGTTTGATTGAAGAGACTTTGCCTGTGTCCGATCTCGCAATCGACATCACGGCGGACTGAAACTGACCGCTGCGACCAGCATTGTTGGTTCGTTTGAGGCCGGTGGGCAGACACTGTTCACCGGCCTTGACCTGCATCTTGAGCCCGGCGGATGGACGTGCCTTCTCGGCGGCTCCGGTGTGGGCA
>JBCDIB010000067.1:0-9445 GCA_038749385.1 Pseudomonadota bacterium
CCATTACGGGGCGGCCCTCGAACCGGCCCATACCGCTGAGCACCGCATAGTCTTCTGCAAAGTTGCGGTCGCCGGCCAGCGGCACGTAATCTGTGATCAGTGCATCCACATAGGCTTGGGCGTGGGGCCGGTCTGGATGGCGCGCCACCTGCGCCTTGTGCCAAGGCGTGAGCTTGTCATACAGGTCGGCCAGGGCCTTCTGGCTTTTCACTTCCAACTGGGCGATTTCCGGGCCCACATCCACGCTTTCGTCGGCCTCTGCCATGCGGCGCAGTTCCACCACCTTGCCATCAAGGTCGGCAACGGGCTTTTCGAATTCGAGGTAGCTGATACGGGGTGCCATCAATCGTCCATTATGTCTGTCGGTCTGCGGGTCTTGATCCGTTTGCGCGGTTCTGGCGACTGGCCAATTGCGAGTCAACCAAAGCCTGTATCTTAGCTTGTCTGCGCAAGCGGGTGGGCATCTTGCACAAGCTGGATCAGGCGTTCTTCCAGCACATGGGTGTAGATTTGCGTGGTTGTTATGTCTGCATGCCCCAAAAGTTGCTGAACGGCCCGTAAATCAGCCCCGTTTTGCAGCAAATGGCTGGCGAAGGCATGGCGCAAAACGTGGGGCGATATAGCTTCGGTCCGCAAACCGGCGGCAGCAGCAAGGGCCTTGAGATCCCGTGCAAATGCCTGGCGGGTAAGGTGGCCGCTGGCCGATCCGGCGGGAAAGAGGAACTGGCTGCGAACGCGCCGGCCGTCCTTTTCGTCTTTGTTGTACAGATGCTCGAGCCATTTGGTGGAAGCCGCGAGCGCAGCGCCGGACAGCGGCACCAGACGCTCTTTATTGCCCTTCCCGGTGACGATTGCGTGGTCCAGCCCGCCACGCACCGCGCTTGCCGGCAGGGACACAAGTTCGCTGACGCGCAGGCCGGTGCAATAAAGCAGCTCCAGCAACGCTTCCATGCGCAGGGCATTGCCAAGTTTGGCTCGGCTTTGTGGCACCAGCGTTTGCCGTTTCGCCTCGTCCAACAATGTTTGAACATCGGCCACCGACATGGTCTTGGGCAATGGGCGACCGAGGCGTGGGGCGTCCAGCGTTGTTGTCGGATCGTCGCCGCGCAATTTCTCGGCGTATAGGAACTGGTAGAACTGCCGCAGTGCCGACAGCCGCCGCGCTTGGGAACTGGCGGCAAAACCACGTTGGCTGAGGGACTGAAGATAGGCGCTGAGATCGGTTTCATGCGCGCCCAGCAAGGTTTGTGACCCGCCGCGCAAAAAGGCCGACAGATCGGCCAGGTCTCGGCCATAACTGTCCAGCGTGTTGGCGGCTACGCCACGCTCCACCGACAACATTTCGAGAAATGTCTCTATGTGCAGGCCATCCGCCACGAGACTTTCAACTCGGGTTCAGGCGACGCGAATCAACCCGCTGGGTGATTTCCCGTTGCTCGGGTTCCACGAAGATCGTCAGCGCGAATGCCGCGCCGTACACCAGTCCCGCCAGAACGGCCAAAACAGTGATGAGGCGAAATAGACTTGGCATGGGCAGTTGGCGTCCGCAGGAAAATGGTTCTGTTCTTTTAGCTGCCCGTTTTAGCTGCATATGGCCATTGGGCAAAGCCGCTGTTTCGTCTATCGGTACTTGCGCTGCATGTTGACGAATTTCCGTTCGGCAGGCCAATAGCGCAACACGCCCGATTGCCACGGGCCACAACGCGGGAAAGACGAGCCAGGTCGTGACGACAGTCCAGCCCAAAACTTCATCTGGTGATGCGGCCAATCCGCTGTCGGCGGCCACCCTGCCCCAGGCCTTGGGTGGCAGGTCCATCGTGCTCGTGGGCCTCATGGGGTCGGGCAAGTCTTCGGTCGGTCGCCGCCTCGCAACCCGCCTGGGCATGGAGTTTCGCGACGCCGATACAGAGATTGAAGAAGCGGCGGGCATGTCCATTGCGGACTTCTTTCAGGCCCATGGTGAGGCGGAATTCCGGTCCGGTGAGACCCGGGTCATCGCACGTCTGCTGACCGAGGAGCCGATGGTATTGGCAACCGGCGGCGGCGCGTGGATGGCGGCAGAGACCCGGCGGGCTGTCGAAGAGGCAGCTATTTCCGTGTGGCTCGATGCCGAGCTCGATGTGTTGATGGAGCGCGTGGGCCGCCGCTCCAACCGGCCACTTCTGCAGAACAGTGATCCACGGCGAACGATGGAAAAGCTGCTTGCGGATCGAAACCCGACCTATGCCCTTTCGGACGTGCGCGTTGTCAGCCGCGAGGTGCCCCATGAAGCGGTGGTGGATGAAATCATTCAGGCCATAGCAGACTTTCTGGCTGAAACGGACAATGACGATGATGAGTGACCCTGACGTTCAGACCGTTCGCGTCGACCTTGGCGATCGAGGGTATGACATCAAAATCGGCGGTGGCTTGATCGACCAACTGGCCGCGCAAATTGACAGTGTGTTGCCGGGCAGCCGGTGCCTGATCGTCACTGACGAAACCGTAGCTGCCCACCAATTGGACCGGGCGATGGCATCTTTCGCCCCAGACGCCTTACCCGCTGTGCTGGTTTTGCCCGCTGGCGAGCCCACCAAGAGTTTCGATTATCTGCAGCAGGTGGTTGCCGCCATCCTTGACGCCCGGCTTGAGCGTGGGGATGCGGTGGTGGCCCTGGGCGGTGGCGTTATCGGTGATCTAGCAGGCTTTGCAGCTGGTATTGTCCGGCGCGGGATGGCGCTGGTTCAAGTGCCCACGAGCCTGTTGGCGCAGGTGGATTCATCGGTTGGTGGCAAGACTGGCATCAACGCGTCCCAAGGCAAAAATCTGGTGGGTGTGTTTCACCAGCCGGCACTGGTTCTTGCCGACATTTCCAGTCTCGACACATTGTCTGCCAGAGAATTTGCAGCGGGCTATGCGGAAGTGGTCAAATACGGACTTATCGACGACCCGTCGTTTTTCGAGTGGCTCGAGAAGAACCGTGCCGCCCTTTTCAGCGGTCCAAAATCTGCACAATTGCGTGCAGAAGCCATTGCCATCAGTTGCCGTGCGAAGGCACGGGTGGTTGCGGCGGACGAGCGCGAGTCCGGCCAGCGCGCCTTACTCAATCTGGGCCACACTTTTGGCCACGCGCTGGAAGGCTATTGCAAATATGATGGCGCCCGGCTGGTGCATGGTGAGGCGGTTTCCATCGGCATGGTCATGGCCCATGATTTTTCCGCGCGTATGAACCTTGCCAGCCCGGACGATGCCCGCAAGGTTGAAGGTCATCTGAGATCTGCCGGGCTGCCTACGCGGCTGGCGGACATCCCGGGCGACGCGCCCGACGCCGAAACGCTCATGCAATTTATCGGTCAGGACAAAAAAGTGGCCCGGGGCGCACTGACGTTTATTTTGACCCACGGCATAGGTCAGGCATTCGTCGCCAATGATGTGCCGCCCAGCGAAGTGCAGACGTTTTTGACGCAAATCTGCCAACAGGCCTGAACGGCGTTCAGCATACACTGTTCGCCATTTTCATCCCGCGTGCCTAAATAGGCGCTGAAGGCTGCAGGTCCGCACCCACCAAGCGCCGCCAGCCGGAGCCATTTTGGAGTTCCCATGACCATTGCCATCTGGCTGATGATTGCAGCCATTCTGTTTCTCATCTGCACGTCCGGGTTTTTCTCCGGCTCCGAAACGGCCCTCACCGCCGCCTCAAAAGGGCGCATGCATTCACTGGCCAAAGCGGGGGATGTGAGGGCCGGCATCGTACAGAATTTGATTGAGCGCAAAGACCGGCTCATTGCCACGCTGCTGCTGGCCAACAATCTGGTGAACATTCTGGCTTCGGCGCTGGCCACCAGCTTGTTTCTGACATTGTTCGGCGATGCCGGCGTTGTGTACGCCACGATCGTGATGACGATCATTGTGGTCATATTTGCCGAGGTCCTGCCCAAAAGCTGGGCGCTGGCGGATCCCGATGGCTTTGCCCGGCGGGTTTCACCCTTTGTCGCCCCGCTGGTGACGGTGCTCAAGCCCTTCGTCAATACCATCAATTTCATCTGCCGTCGCCTGCTGCGTATGCTGGGGTTTGATCCGGACCAGACCGATGCCCTGATGGGTGGCCGTGACGAACTGCGGGGCGCCGTGGAAGTGATGCACATGGAAGGCGCGGTGGTGAAGGATGAACGGGACCGCCTGGGCGGACTGCTCGATCTTCGGGAGCTCGAAGTCTCGGACGTCATGGTCCACCGCACGTCCATGATGAGCCTGGACGCTGACCTGCCCAACGAGGAGTTGGTGTCTCAAATCCTTGATGCGCCCTTCACCCGTATTCCGCTGTGGCGGGGTTCCACTGAGAATATTGTCGGCATCATCCATGCAAAGGATGTGCTGCGCGCTCTTGCAAGGACGAACAATCAGGCTGCAGATCTGGATTTCATGGCCATCGCCGCCGAGCCTTGGTTCGTGCCTGATTCCACAACTCTTGAGGATCAGCTCAACGCCTTTCTGCGCCGCAAGGCCCACCAGGCAATCGTCGTCGACGAGTATGGCGAGACGGAAGGCTTGGTAACTCTCGAAGACATTATCGAGGAGATCGTGGGAGACATATCCGACGAGCATGATCTCGAAATGTCAGGCGTCAAGCAAGACGCCGATGGCTCCGTGCTGGTGGAGGGGTCGGTGCCAATTCGCGATCTCAACCGTGCGATGGATTGGAGCCTGCCGGACGAAGAGGCCACCACCATCGCGGGCCTTTTGATCCACGAGGCCCAGATGATCCCCGAAGAAAAGCAGGTCTTCACTTTCCATGGCAAACGCTTTTCTGTGCTACGGCGCGAGCGCAACCGCATCACCAAGCTGCGGCTGAGGGCGTTGGACTAGGCCCTGCTAGGCCCTGCGGAAGGCGGCGGCCAGCGGTACAATGTCTGCTTGCCTTTGGCAAAGCTCTCAACAAGTATAGACCATGGCCGACGAGACCGCATCACCCGCTACCCATTACCCCAAGCGCGACCGCGCGGCGGCCTGGGCCGTCCATGCTTTCACAGCATCGGGTATCGTGTTCGGCTTCCTTGCCATGGTTTCGCTTCTGCAGGGCAACAAGCTGGCGACCTTCCTCTGGCTGGGGGTTGCCCTGTTCGTCGATGGTATCGACGGCACATTGGCGCGGCGGTTCCGGGTCAAGGAAGTGGTGCCTAATTTTGACGGCGCCACGCTGGACAATGTGATCGACTATTTCACCTACGTCGCTGTGCCCGCGCTGATGATCTATTGGTTTGAGCTTGTCCCCGCAGGATGGGAAACCATCGCCGCCGCCACCGTTCTGGCCGTGTCCACCTACACGTTCTCCAATGTGAATGTGAAAAGTGACGATTTCTATTTCGTTGGCTTTCCAGCCCTGTGGAATGTGGCCGTGTTGTATTTTTTCCTGCTCGACACGACCCAGATCACCAATCTGGTTGTGATCGCTGTTTTGTCGGTTCTGACCTTTGTGCCGTGGAAATATGTGCATCCGCTGCGGGTGCGCGCCCTGCGCAAGACCACACTGACGGTGACCTGTGTGTGGAGCGCCGCCATTCTCTGTCTGCTGTTTGAAGCGCCCGCTTACGGTCTCTGGTATACGCTGTTCATTTTGGCGAGCATTTATTTTGCGATGGTTTGCATCTGGCGCAGCTTCAAACACCAATTGCCGCGGGTGCCCTGGTTCAAGACCCGCGCCTGACAATCTCGTTTCAGCGTTTCACATCTATCGCCAGCGCATGTATCGCGCCCGCCAGCTCTTCGGCCAGCGCCGCATTGATGGCCCGGTGCTGGGCAACACGGCTCTGGCCGCTCAGGCTTTCTGCTTCAATGCGCACGCGAAAATGGCTTTCACCCGTCCCATTGTCCCCGGCATGTCCTGCGTGCAGGTGGCTCTCATTGATGACTTCCAAGGAGGTTGGCGAGAAGGCAGCCTCTAGCTTTGCCTGCATGCGCGTGGCCACTAGGCCCGGTTCGGTGGCACTCATATTCGGTCCCTATCTGTGTTCTGGCGAGCTGGTCCGCATTGTTCGCGTGGCTGGCCTTTCGCTTTTTTCGGAATCGTGGCAGAAGACGATGCCTTTTGCGACCCCCGCTTAAAGACCAGATTGCAACTTAAATCCGCTCACTGCGGCGAACGCTCAGCTTGATCCTGCGCGTTCAAACTCCATAACGGACCTGATGGAACCTACCTCCAAATATTTCGACAAGATCCGCGTCAAAAAGAACGCCAAGGCCCCCAATGCAAAGTCTGAAGGGCCGGTGTGCGCTTGGGAAGGCTGCAACAAACCTGCCACCCACAAAGCCCCCATGGGCCGTGACAGTGACGGCCAATATGTGTGGTTCTGTTTCGATCACGTGCGTGAGTACAACAAGAACTACAATTATTTCCAAGGCCTAGACAAAGAGAGCATCGCCCGCTTTCAAAAAGAGGCGTCCACAGGCCATCGTCCAACTTGGGCCATGGGTACAAACCGCAGCGGTGCTCAAGCTCCCAACCATTCCGAGGAGCGTAGCGGCACGGACGCCGCAAAGGCAAAGCTGCGCGACCCCTATGGTCTCAAGGCCCGCGCCGCCGGCGTGCGTCCGGCCACTGGCACAGGTCGCCCCCGCGTGCGCCATCTCAAGCCGCTGGAGCGCAAGGCCATGGAGACATTGGGTCTGTCCGCCGCGGCCACGTCCGACGACATCAAGGCGAAATACAAGGATTTGGTGAAGCGCTATCACCCGGATGCCAATGGCGGCGACCGGAGCAATGAGGACCGCCTTGCCGACATCATCAAAGCGTACAAACAATTGAAGGCCGCGAACCTCTGCTAGCGCCTTTGGCTCTAACACCTTCCGGCAGGACGAACATTCAAGGAAATATCATGGCAGACGAAACGATGGCCCAAACTGCGGGTGCCATGCCGGACACGACGGTGAAAGTTAGCGACGTTTTCGGTTTTGAAAGCACGCTGGAAGTGCCGGCATACTCGCAGCGCACGGAGCATGTGCCTGCTGCCGATCCGGACTATCTGTTCGACAAGCCCACCACCTTGGCGATCCTTGCCGGGTTCGGCCACAACCGCCGTGTCATGGTTACGGGTTACCACGGCACCGGTAAGTCCACCCACATCGAACAGGTTGCGGCGCGCCTGAACTGGCCATGTGTCCGTATCAACCTCGACAGTCATGTCAGCCGTATCGACCTTGTCGGCAAGGATGCCATCGTGCTGCAGGACGGCAAGCAAGTCACTGAGTTCAAGGACGGCATTCTGCCCTGGGCCTATCAGAACAATGTGGCTCTGGTGTTTGACGAATATGATGCGGGCCGCCCGGATGTGATGTTCGTCATTCAGCGTGTGTTGGAGAGTGCCGGCCGCCTTACGCTGCTCGACCAGAGCCGCGTGATCGAACCGCACCCCGCCTTCCGCATCTTCGCCACAGCCAACACTGTTGGTTTGGGTGACACGACGGGCCTCTACCACGGCACCCAGCAGATCAACCAGGCGCAGATGGATCGCTGGTCTATCGTAACCCAGCTGAACTATCTGCCGTTTGAGCACGAAGTTGGTGTGGTGCTGTCCAAGAACGAAAAGTTCCGGGATGCCAAGGGCCGCGAGACGGTCGGCTCCATGGTGCGCGTGGCCGAAATGACCCGCTCGGCTTTCATCAATGGAGACATCTCCACCGTTATGAGCCCACGGACCGTGATCACTTGGGCGGAGAATGCGTCGATCTTCGACGACATCTCCATGGCCTTCCGTCTGACCTTCCTGAACAAATGCGACGAACTGGAACGGCCAACCATCGCCGAGTTCTATCAGCGCGCCTTTGGTGAAGAGCTGGCGGAGAGCACTGTGAATCTGGTGCTGGGGTAGTTTGAGAACTCGAGCTTACACATGAGCAAACTTCCCAAACCTGGCGATAACTCAACTCGCGCCCCTGGCGCACCGGCCACTGACCCGGAGCCGTTCAAGCGCGCCACCGAAGCCTGCCTGCGTGCCATCGCCGAAGATGGCGAGATGGACGTGGTCTTCACCAAGGACCGGGCCATGATGTCCGGCGACACGGCGCGCCTGCAGGAGCTACCCAAGCGCGCATCCATGAATGACGTGCTGGTCACGCGCGGCCTGTCCGATGCCATGGCTCTGCGCCGCTCAGTCCACGATCTCGCTGTGCACACTCAAAACGCCCCGGTCGGGCCGAATGCCCGTGCCGTATATGATGCCGTCGAGCAGGCAAGGGTGGAGGCGATCGGCTCCAACGCCATGCCCGGCGTGTCCGACAATCTCGATGCCATGCTGGGGGATCGTATTTCCCGCGCAGGCTACCATGCCGCCGCCGACCGCACCCAAGTGCCGATGGAAGAGGCACTGGCGCTGCTCGTGCGCCAGAAGCTGACCCGCAAGGCCCACCCGCCGGAAGGCGCTGCCATGCTGGAGCTGTGGCAAGACTGGATCGAGGACCGCGCGGGGGATAATCTCGATAATCTGCTGGGGGACATAAACGACCAGCAGGCGTTTGCTGATGGTGTGCGGGACCTGATCTCCAGCCTGGATCTGGCCGATGAGTTGGGTGAGCGCGAAGATGACGTCGAGGATGAAGATCAGGACGCCGATAGCGAGAACGATGAGTCCGAAGCCGATGAAACGCAGCAGGAAAACGAGGAAATAGACGCTTCTTCGGAAGATGCGATGCCGGAGGAAAGCGACGAGATTTCTGATGAAAATCAGGAAGGCGAGATGCAGACGCAGGACATGTCTGACGATGATTCATCAGACGACAGCGATGCTGAAGCTGAGACCCCCGGCGAGCCCCAGCGGCCCGACTTACCCTTTGGCTCCATGCCGGCGGATCTCGATTATGCGGTTTACACCGATGAGTTTGACGAAGTGCTCAAGGCCGAAGAGCTGTGCGATGAAGCCGAGCTGGCCCGCCTGCGCGCTTTTTTAGACAAGCAGCTGACGAACATTCAGGGCGTCGTGGGCCGACTGGCCAACCGGCTGCAACGCAAGCTTCTCGCGCAGCAAAACCGGGCTTGGGATTTCGACCTCGAAGAGGGTTATCTCGACGCTGCCCGCCTCGTGCGCGTGGTCACTGACCCTATGCAGCCGCTTTCGTTCAAAATGGAGCAGGACACCGAATTTCGCGACACCGTGGTGACGTTGCTCCTGGACAATTCCGGCTCCATGCGGGGCCGTCCCATTACGGTGGCCGCCACCTGCGCAGATATTCTGGCCCGCACGTTGGAGCGCTGTGGCGTGAAGGTTGAAATTCTGGGGTTCACCACCCGCGCCTGGAAGGGCGGATCGGCCCGCGAAAAATGGCTGCAGGCGGGCAAACCGGCCGGCCCTGGCCGCCTGAACGACCTTCGCCATATCGTTTATAAGTCCGCCGATGCCCCGTGGCGCCGCGCGCGCAACAATCTCGGCCTGATGATGCGCGAAGGGCATTTGAAGGAAAACATCGACGGCGAAGC
>JBCDIB010000068.1:0-9436 GCA_038749385.1 Pseudomonadota bacterium
ACAATCCAGACCTTCGGGCGGGCATTGTTGAGTTGCTTTGGGCGGGCGCTCATGGACTTAACTTTCTGCGGGGATCAGAAGGTTTGCAGGTCAGGTTTGCATCAGACGTTGCCGGTACGTTCAGGCAGATCCGGCTCCGGCGAATACACTTCACCTTCCTCGATATAGTAGATCGTCTCGGCAATGTTGGTGGCGTGATCGCCGATGCGCTCGACGTTTTTGGCGCAGAACAAAAGGCTGGTGCAGCTGGAAATCTGGCGCGGGTCTTCCATCATGTAGGTCAGCAGTTCACGGAAAAGGGACATGTACACGCTGTCGATTTCATCATCGCGCTTCCACACGTCCAGTGCCCGGGCAACGTCGCGTTCTGCATATGCGTCCAACACGTTCTTAAGCTGCTCGGAAGCCAAATCCGTCAGATGTTCAATGCCGTAGGCAGCCTGGGGCTTCATGGCACCTTCAATCTTCAACGCACGACGGGCAATATTCTTACCAAGATCACCAATGCGCTCAATGTCGCTGGAAAGGCGCACGGCGCCGATTAGCTCGCGCAAGTCCTGCGCCACCGGCTGGCGGCGGGTGATAACGAGCACAGCCTGCTCATCCACATCCCGCTGCAGCGAATTGAGCAGCTTGTCGCCGGCAATTGCAGATTGTGCCAGGGCCTGATCGTCTTTCAAAAGTGCTGTAACAGCCTGATCGAGAATGCGCTCCGCCTGGCCGCCCATCTCGACAATCTTGCCGACGATGCCCTGCAGCTCTTCGTCATAGGCGCTGACAGTGTGTTCGCCCAAATCGTTCATGGCCCTATCCCTTTCAGCCTGGCTGCTCAGCCGAAGCGTCCTGTGATGTAATCCTGCGTGCGCTTTTCGGACGGATTGGTGAAAATTGTGTCCGTGTCCGCATGTTCCACAATATCGCCAAGGTGGAACATGGCTGTCATTTGGCTCACGCGGGCCGCCTGCTGCATGGAGTGGGTGACGATGACGATGGTGTAGTTTTCGCGCAATTCGTCGATCAGCTCTTCCACGATGGCGGTGGCGATCGGGTCAAGCGCGGAACAAGGCTCATCCATGAGAATGACAGTCGGTGACACAGCGATGGCCCGTGCGATGCATAGGCGCTGCTGCTGGCCTCCGGACAGGCCAGTGCCCGGCGCGTCCAGACGGTCCTTCACTTCGTCAAACAGGCCCGCACGGCGCAGACTGGTTTCAACGATCCCGTCCAGATCGGTTTTGTTGCCCGCAAGCCCATGAATTCTGGGGCCGTAAGCCACGTTCTCATAGATGCTCTTTGGAAATGGATTTGGCTTCTGAAACACCATGCCCACAGTCGCGCGCAGCTCCACCACATCAACGGAAGGCGCGTAAATGTCCTGGCCATCTATCTCAATCGTTCCTGTGACTTTGCAGATGTCGATCGTATCGTTCATCCGGTTCAGGCACCGCAGATAGGTGGATTTGCCACAGCCGGACGGTCCGATGAGCGCCGTGACCTGCTTCTCGGGAATATCAAGGTCAACACCTTTGATCGCTTCCTTATCGCCATAACGCACACGCACGTCCCTGGAGTGAATTTTTGTGTTCATGGCGGCTTCCGACTGCTTACTGAGCTTCTTTACGGTCTGCTCGATTTCGACCGGGGTCATCTGATTCATGATTACACTCCTACCAACGCCGCTCAAAGCGCCGACGCAAGATGATGGCGATAAGGTTCATGATCGCCAGAAACACGAGAAGTACGATGATGCCCGCCCAAGCACGCTCATAGAATGCGGGGTCCGCGCGTTTCGCCCACTCGAAGATCTGTGCAGGCATTGCGGAGTTTGGTGACAGAAAGCCTTCGGCAATGCCGCCGGGATAGTTGGTGGCGATGAAGCCAACCATACCGATGAGCAACAGCGGCGCGGTTTCACCCAGCGCCTGCGCCAAGCCGATGATCGTGCCGGTGAGGATACCCGGCATCGCCAATGGCAGCACATGGTGGAACACGGCCTGCATCTTGGAGGCCCCGACACCCAAAGCCGCATCTCGAATGGAGGGCGGCACGGCCTTTAGCGATGCACGGGTTGAGATGATAATCGTTGGTAGCGTCATCAACGTAAGCACCAGCCCCCCCACCAGCGGTGCTGACTGCGGCAGGTGCGCGAACTGAATGAACGCCGCGAGCCCCAGAATACCGAACACGATGGACGGAACAGCGGCCAGATTGGCGATGTTCACTTCGATCAGGTCAGTGAACCAATTCTTGGGCGCAAACTCTTCAAGATAGAGCGAGGCCGCCACGCCTATTGGCAGCGACAAGATGAGAACCACCAGCATCATAAAGAGTGAACCCAGCATCGAAACACCAAAGCCTGCCTGCTCCGCACGGGAATCCGAAGCATCCGCCCCTGTGATGAAATCCCAGTTGAACCCTTTGGCCACGAAGCCGCTCTCGCGCATCTGGTCCACCAGATCGAGGTGGGCAGGCGTGATGAGCTTGTCGCGGGCAATGCGGTCACGGTCGACCCGGCCTTTGAGGTAACCGTCGACCCGGCTCGAAGCGACAAACTCAAAATTGGTTGTCTGGCCGACCAGTGAGTTGTCGGCATTGGCAGCTGCCCGCACCTTGCCCGCAGCACCAGCCGATATAAGCAATTTCATATCGTCGGGCCCAGTGAGCGTTGTCTCATAGCCACGCTCCTGCACAATGTCCCAAAGCGATTGGTAAATCACCGGCGCGTAGCGGAAGGTTGTGGCTTTTTGGATTTCTGCCTGAGTGGGCGTCTGGCCGCTATCGGTATAAAGATCGTTAGACAGCGTTACCGGAATACTGAATTTGGTTTGCTGAAAGCCGCCAATTCCGTTGCCTATGATGGCAGTAAGCAACGCCACCAGAAAGAACAGGCCGATGCCGATGGCGACCATGCCGTAAATACGGAAGCGTTTTTCCGCTGCGTTGCGCTTGCGGGTACGGGCGTTTGTCGTGGCCGCCGGGCTGCCTGCGGCAATCACGTCTGCTTGGGTTACATCAGTCATATTGTTCTCGGTATCTGCGCACCACGTAAAGCGCCAAGACGTTGAGCATGAGGGTGATGACGAAGAGGGTCATGCCCAGCGCAAAGGCGACCAGGGCTTCAGGGGATGCGAAGTCTGCATCACCTGTGAGCTGCGATACGATCTTGGCTGTCACAGTGGTCATGGCTTCGAAGGGGTTGAGGCTGAGGCGCGCTGCGGCCCCGGCCCCCAGCACCACGATCATGGTTTCACCAATGGCGCGGGATGCGGCCAGAAGCACCGCACCGACGATGCCGGGTAGAGCGGCGGGCAGCACGACCCGGCGAATGGTTTCGGAGCGCGTGGCGCCCAAGCCGTAGGAGCCGTCGCGTAAAGATTGCGGAACGGCGTTGATAATGTCGTCAGACAGGGAAGAAACGAACGGGATCAGCATGATGCCCATGACCAGGCCGGCCGTCATCACAGCCGTGCCACCGCCCATCCAGGTGACACCCAACACGCCGCCAGCGCCGAACACATCGACAAGCAATGGACCCACGGTGAGCAGCGCGAAAAGGCCGTAAACGATGGTTGGAATACCAGCGAGAACTTCAAGCATGGGCTTTGCAAAGGACCGCACGGCCGAGCTGGCATATTCAGACAGATAAACTGCCGCAAACAGGCCCACCGGCACGGCGACGGCCAATGCGATGAGTGAAATATAGAGCGTGCCCCACAGTAGTGGCCAGACGCCGAGCTCCGAGCCGCCGCCAAAGCTGGGCGACCATGTGAGCGAGAGGAAAAATTCGCTGGCCGGATAGATGCGGAAGAACTCAATGGTGTTGAAGACCAGCGACAGTGCGATGCCGATGGTCGTGAATATGGCGATGGATGCTGCTGCCACCAGCAATGCTTTGACACCCGTCTCAACTGAGTTGCGGGCGCGGTAACGTGCCGATGTCTTGGACATTGCGTAGACGAAACCAGCGAGTGCCAAAGCAAGGACGACCACGTTTCGCAACAGGTTTCCAAAGGCAGTCTTTGCGCGATATTCCTGGGCTGCCTGCAGCACTGCGGAATCGACATCAGAGCCAAGAGCCACACCAACATCCCGCAACCGCGCGCGCACGTCGCTGAAATCGGTGCGCATATTGCTGGCCTGCTCAGCTGTCATGGCACCCTGCTCAACTGCAACATCCAAGCCGGCGGCGACGCTACGCACATTGCTCATCACAAGCGAGCGCGTCGAACCTTCACCGATGGCAGATTGAGGAAGATTGCTGAATACCTGGCCGTCCACAAAGTAAGGCTGAAGCGCCAGCCAACCTGCCAACACCAGAAGCGCTGGAGCCAAGGTGAACATGGCGACGTTTGCACCATAATAATTGGGGCGAGAGTGCAGTTTGACGTTGGCGCTCGCGCGTAACTTCAGCGCCCTCTGTCGTGCCATTACAAACCCCAACAGGGCCAGCACAAGCACAAGCAGAATAATTAGATAAGTGGACATGCGCCGTGCTTTCGATTGGCTTTTAAATGCAAGCGCCGTCTATCGGGCGCGCAAAACAGGGAGTCTGCCTGGTAAAAAGGGCGGCACCATCGGCACCGCCCCTCCTTTTAAACGCCCCGCACCTGGTGCGGAGCAAGACCATTACATGGCAGCCATTGTGGCTTCGTCCGCGATCTTGGCCTGGGTGGCTGCAAGCTCCGGATCAGAAACAAGGCCGTAATTGGCGAGGGGGCCGGAACCGCCAGCGATATCGTCAGAGACGAAGAACTCAGCATATTCCTTGAGGCCTGGGATCACACCGATGTGGGCCTTCTTGATGTAGAAGAACAGCGGACGGGAGACCGGATACTCGCCGGAAGCGATGGAGGCGGTGGTTGGCTCCACGCCGCCCATGGTGGCGACTTTCAGCTTGTCTGTGTTGTTCTCGTAGAATGCGAGACCGAACACGCCCACACCATTTGTGTTGGCATCGATGCGTGCGAGGGTTTCGGTGTAGTCGCCGTCAATGTCGACAGACTTGCCGTCGGTGCGCACAGCCATGCAGGCGTCTTCGGTGTCATCTTCAGACATGCCAGCGGCCATCATAGCTTCCATTGCGCCGGTGTCTTCGCAGCCCTGCAGCAGAACTTTCTCTTCAAACACTTCGCGGGTGCCGTGCTTGGTGCCCGGGATGAAGGCGAGGATTTCAGCGTCAGGCAGGTCGCCATTGAGATCCGACCAGCTGTTGTAAGGATTGTCGACGAGCTCACCATCAACCAGAACCTTCGGGCTCAGGGCGTTGAACCAATCGGAAGGCTGGAAGGCTGTGAAGGCAGGGCCATCGATCTGCGATGCAAAAACAATTCCATCATAGCCGATGCGGACTTCGATAATGTCTGTCACGCCATTTTCGGCACATGCTTTGACTTCTTTTTCGCGGATGGCGCGGGACGCATTGGCAATGTCGATAGTGTTGGCGCCAACGCCTTCACAGAACCGCTTGAGACCGGAGGAAGAACCGCCAGACTCGACCACTGGAGTTGGGAATTCGAAGTTCTCGCCGAAAGCCTCGGCAACGATGGAGGCATAAGGCAGAACGGTCGATGACCCGGCGACCTGAACGTTGTCCCGGGCGATGGCAGCCGAGGTACCGACGAGGGCGAGCGTGCTAACAGTAATGGCGGCAAGTTTTAGGGCTTTCACTGGGAAAATCTCCTGTTTTAATTACGTATGTGCGCGGGGCGCTTCAGCCCTTGAGCACTGCCCGGCCTGCGCCGGGTTGCAAGACAACTAACAAGCCCGCGCCGACCTTTTATGACCGTTTAAATGCAGTTTTGTGACAGTATAAATTACTGTTTACATTACACTTTTGGAACTGACGCCTGTGCATAACGAGTCGTAAAGGTTGCGCCGTCACCAAAGTCCGATGCGATTTCCAAACGGCCTTTATGTCGGGTCAGGATGTGTTTGACGATGGCAAGCCCAAGGCCGGTGCCTTTCTGGCTCCGGCTTTCGTCGGCATCCACTCTGTAAAAGCGTTCTGTCAATCGCGGCAGGTGCTCGGCGGCTATGCCCGGCCCATGGTCGCGCACGGAAACCTGCACCGGATAAAGATCACGGGTCTGGTCCGTGTCCAGTGTGATCAGCACCCGCTTGCCGGTGCGCCCATACTTGATCGCGTTGTCCACGAGATTGTCATAAACCTGCACCAGCTCGTCGCGCTCACCATAAATGAGCACCGGCTCAGATGGCATGTCGACGTGCAGTTCCACCCCCGCATCGCTTGCCAGCGGCTGCAACGCATCCACAACATGGCCCACCACATCGCATAAATTCACAGTCTCCGAAGGGTGGCGGTGCACGCGCATCTCGATGCGGCTGAGGGACAAGAGATCGTCCACCAAGCGGCTCATGCGTTCGGACTGTTCCTGCATGACGCCGAGAAATTTATCCTGTGCCGCTGCATCGTGCCTTGCCGGACCCCGCAGGGTCTCTATGAAACCGGACAGCGAGGCCAGCGGGGTGCGCAGCTCGTGACTGGCATTGGCAATGAAGTCTGTGCGCATTTTGTCAGACCGACGGGCTTCTGTGCGATCTTCAAAACTCACCAGAAAATAATCGGGACGCACCTGACCGTTGTCGCCCATACGACCTACGGGGTTGATGGACACTGAGAACCACCGCTCGGTGGGTTGGCGCTCGATATAGGTTGTGGTCGCAGGCCGCTTTTCTTCCAACGATGCAACAACCATGGCTGATATCTCGGGATTTCGGAATTTGAAAAGGAAGGGCACGCCGGACCGTGCGGTGCCGAAAACTGCTTGGGCCTGCGGGTTGGCGTGGAGCAGAATGCCCTGGGCGCTGATGAGAAAAATCGGATTGTTGAAGGCATCAGACAATGTGCGGGCCGCCCGCTGCGGATTGGCGGCGTTGATCTTGGCAGCCGCCGTGCGCGCTTTACGCTCCACCCGGCTGCGCCTCGGGCTGGCGGCGGCGACCGCGAGGATGACAGCGACCAAGCCCACCGCAACATCAGCACGTATAGCCCGAAACGCCACGAGACCCACAACACAGATTACAAGCGCAACCAGCGTGTAGCGTGATTCATAAAGCCTGGCACCAACGGAAAGCGGTTCCGTGACTTGGCTGTCAAGCAAGCGGTCAGCCATCAAAGCGGCCCCATTGTATTACGCTAATCTGTACTCGTTGATTGCCCATGACACACCCTATTGCGGAATCAGTCAGTTGCCCACCGACCGCACGCCGTTAGCGCTGGAATGTGACAGTCATGTTGCGCTCTCTCATATTGCCTTCCGGCCCAAAGGCAGGCCAGATGCAATGAGAGCGTAAGAGGTTTGCTATGTCTGATGAAGATTTCACCCAACCCGTCACGATCATGGTCGATGGCAAGGAACGCCACTTCGATATTGATGACCCGAAGCTGCCGGACTGGGTAGCCGACAAGGCCTTTGAGTCTGGCGACTATCCCTATGACGACAAGCTCAAGCGCTCAAAATATGAAAAAGAACTGGAGGCGCTACAGCTTGAACTTGTGAAGATGCAGGCGTGGCAGGAAAAGACCGGCGAGCGCATCATCTGTCTATTCGAGGGCCGGGACGCGGCTGGCAAAGGCGGTACGATAAAAGCCTTCCGCGAATATATGAACCCCCGCCGGGCGCGGGTTGTGGCCCTGCCCAAACCCAGTGACCGGGAACGGGGCGAATGGTACTACCAGCGCTACTTCGCGCACTTCCCTACCTCTGGTGAAGCCGTGCTTTTTGACCGGTCCTGGTACAACCGCGCTGGCGTTGAGCCGGTGATGGGCTTTTGCACGCCGGAGCAAACTGCCAAGTTTTTGGTGGAAACACCGCGCATTGAGGACGCCATCGTGCGCGAAGGCATCCGCCTGCACAAATTCTGGCTCAATGTCGGTCAGGAAATGCAGTTGGAGCGCTTTCATGACCGCCGCCATTCCCAACTGAAAAGCTGGAAGCTATCGCCCATGGACATGAAGGCGCTGGAACGCTGGGACGCCTACACGCAGGCACGCAACAACATGCTGTTGGCCACCCACACTGAAACCGCGCCATGGACCATCGTAAAGTCCAACGACAAACGGCGGGCGCGGCTGAACGCCATACGCAGCGTCCTGTCTGTCACCCCTTATGATGGCCGGGACGATAAGCTGGTGAACAAAATTGACGATAAGGTTCTAGGCTATGGTCCAGACTTTCTCGGTCTTTAGCCGCGCGATAAGATGCCGCTAAAACCCGTCACCGGTAATGCGGATATTGCTCAGGCCGATAACACCGCCCTGGGCGCTTTCGCCAACGCCGGAAATGCGGAGCACCCCAGCCCCGCCCGGTTGTACGTTTGGCAGATCAACAGAAAACACCATGCTGGCCGGCTGCAACGGCACGGTGTATCGCTTGCGCCCGCAATCGCCCATGGCGGCGAAATCGCACTCCACCGACAGGGACACATCTTCCGTACCGGTGCGGCTGACGCCTTGCATGGCGAGGTCGAAGAGCACCGTGCTACCCGCAAACTGACTGAGGACCGCTTCGTCGACCTCAATTAAAAAATCGCCCCCCACGACCCGTTCGGCTGCAAATGTCATTTCGATTATCGGCTCGCCACCAATGTCCACCAAACGCGCGGCATTGGCGCCATTTACGATCACTCGGTCTGGCTGCACCGCTTCCAGCACGTTGATCCAGTCGCGCTCATCCACCCGCTCGGTGGAAGCCGCACCTGACGCAGTGGTGCCCGGCGGGTTGGCAGTTGCGCCATCACGGTTGGCGACAGGTGACAGGAGATCGTTTTCCTGAACCCACCACACAGCGATGACGACAAACGCGATCAGCAGCGCGGCGCTGAGAATGTAGGAATAAATGCGTGTTGGACCGCGCAGCTCACGCACGCGCTGGCGGCGGGTCTTCGCGGCTTGCGGCACAGAACCGGCCGTTGAGGCTCGGGGCGTTGGTGTGGGTGCGGCGGGCGCCATAGCCGGTTGCGGCGCGGGTGCGGCGTTTACTTGCGGGGAAGGTTGACTGACAGCGCCATCCGTCCCCCGGGTCGCTCCGGAAAAGCCCGGCTCGCGGCGTTCAGACGTAGGCGCAGCCGCTCTTGCCGGAGAAGCCGTCCGGGGAGCTGATGGCGCAGAGGGCGCTGGCGCATCACCAAATACGCTGCGTACCGGAGCTTTAGGCCCGGGGGCGAGGCTGGTTGCGTTGGACGTCGTGCCTGCAGCAGTTGGGGTATTGCGCGACGCGCGCAAGCCGCTCAGCGGACCTGCAGGCGCAGCTGGCGGAGCAGGTCGTGGCGCGGACGGCTGCGGTGTAATCGTTGGCCGGGATTGCTCCGAACCTTTTGCAACGCCTGGTGAACTGTTTGGCGAAGCAATTGGTGAGTTTACCGGCGGAGCCACCTGCGGGTTCGGCTGTGTTTGGGTGTCCGGCTGTTGCGGAGC
>JBCDIB010000069.1:0-9407 GCA_038749385.1 Pseudomonadota bacterium
ACCTATGGGGAGAACGTGAGCACCAAGCCCCTCGCCGTGCTCAATGCGGTTCTGAAGCTTGATCGCTCTCCCACACCGTTTTTCGATCCGAAATTTTACCGTGAGCACTATCCGGAAGCCGTCGGTAACAGCCGCTCAAGCTTCGCAGCTTTCTGCAGACATGGGCTTGAAGGAAATCACCGGCCGGGTTTCTGGTTCGATCCGGACTATTACATCAGACACAATGAAGGCATGCGTGAGTTGGGGTGGCCGGTATTTCGACACTTCATTTTACATGGTCTGGCTGAGAACCGGCCGGCTCATCCACTTTTCGACCCGAAACTGTATGCCGAGCAGAATCCGGATGTTGCGGCTGCTGGCTTTGCGATGTTCTCTCATTTTCTGCGTTATGGCTTGTATGAAGGACGTGCCTTCAGTCCGTTTTTCGACGTGGATTTCTATTCAAAGAACGCAGGCCTGCCCCGGTCTGATGATCCGGTGGAATATGCAATTCAGGCGACAGACCACTTTTTTGAGACAGGAATGCAGGAGGACATAGCGCCGTGTCCAATGTTCCTGCCGGCATATTATCTGCGTGCGAACCAAGTTGTGTTGCGCCATGGCGAAACTGCATTCATGCACTTCCTCAGAGTGGGTAAAGATATGGACCTTGCCCCGCATCCTGCCTTCGATCCGGGCTATTATCATCATATCGACCCAGCAATCCGCGATGGCGGGCATACTGCCTTCGGACATTACATGAGGTTTGGCCACGCCGATGGGCGGCCGACCAACAAGCTTGGGGCGGTGATAAATTTTGATCCGGAATTCTCCGACCCCTCGAACTATCTGGCGTCGAACCAAAAGCACAACCCGTGGATGACAGACCAATCGCTGGCTGCTCGACACAACGCAGCTTAAACCACATACGTCCCCTCAGACTGAACACATGTCGCGTTAGACATGCATGTAGAGAAAATTGAAGAGAAGAAATATGGCCGAAGGCAAAGTAGCACTCATCACCGGAGTAACGGGTCAAGACGGCGCATACCTGTCAGAGCTTTTGCTAGAGAAGGGCTACACGGTATATGGCGTCAAGCGCCGGGCATCGTCGTTCAACACCGGTCGCATTGAGCACCTGTATCAAGACCCCCATGAGAAGAACCCACGGTTCATTCTCAAATATGGCGACATGACAGATTCGACCAATCTGATCCGCATCGTGCAGGAAACACAGCCTGACGAAATTTACAATCTGGCGGCCCAAAGCCATGTGCAGGTGTCATTTGAAACCGCTGAATACACGGCCAACGCCGATGCCATCGGCACGCTACGGTTGCTCGAAGCTATCCGCCTTCTGGGCCTGACCAAAAAGACCAAATTTTATCAGGCGTCTACCTCTGAGCTTTACGGCCTCGTTCAGGAAGTACCACAATCGGAAACGACACCATTCTATCCCCGTTCGCCTTATGCGGCGGCGAAGATGTACGCTTACTGGATCGTCGTGAACTACCGGGAAGCATACGGAATGCACGCCTCCAACGGCATTCTGTTCAACCATGAAAGCCCGCTGCGCGGCGAGACGTTTGTAACCCGCAAGATCACCCGTGCCGTTGCCGCCATTCATCTCGACAAGCAGGAAAAGCTGTATCTGGGTAATCTGGATGCCGAGCGGGACTGGGGCCACGCCCGCGAATATGTGCGCGCCATGTGGCTGATGCTGCAGCAGGAAGAGCCGGAAGACTTCGTCATCGCCACCGGCACCACCACCACCGTGCGCCAGTTTGTGGAATGGGCATTCTCCGAAATCGATGTGGAACTGCGCTGGGAAGGCGCGGGCGTCGACGAAAAAGGCTACTGCACCAAATCCGGCAAATGCCTCGTCGAAGTCGATGCGCGCTATTTCCGCCCCACGGAGGTTGAGCTTCTGCTCGGCAATCCAGCCAAGGCGAAAGAAAAACTGGGTTGGAGCCACGACACCCCAATCCGCGACCTGGTGACTGAAATGGTCCGCGCGGATCTGGAAGTCATGAAAACATCGACAGTGATGAAAGAAGCCTGATGTATTCCCTCGCTGGCAAACGCATATGGGTGGCCGGTCACAAGGGCATGGTCGGAAGTGCGGTGGTGCGCCAACTGGAAGCCGCCGCCAAAGAATGCGAGATCATTACAGCGGACCGCACAATTGTTGACCTGACCCGCCAGGAACAGGTGGCCGACTTCATGGCCGACACGAAACCCGACGGAATAATTATGGCGGCGGCGAAGGTCGGCGGCATCCTGGCGAACGAAACACGTCCTGCGGACTTTTTGCACGACAATCTGTCGATCATCTCCAACATAGCGGAAGCGAGCCACGCCACAGGCGTCGAGAAGCTACTGTTTTTGGGCTCCTCATGCATCTATCCAAAGTTTGCGCCTCAGCCAATTTCGGAGGACGCTCTGCTAACAGGGCCGCTGGAGCCAACCAATGAATGGTACGCCATAGCTAAGATCGCCGGCATCAAGCTGATGCAGGCCTACCGCAAGCAGCACGGGCATGACTACATTTCGGCCATGCCTACCAATTTGTACGGTACGGGCGACAACTTCGATCTGAACTCCAGTCACGTACTTCCGGCGCTCATGCGCAAGGTCCACGAAGCCAAAGTAAATGGTGCGGACGAAATCACTGTCTGGGGCTCCGGAACGCCAAAGCGGGAATTTCTGCACGCCGACGATTGCGCCCGTGCGCTGATTTTCCTGATGGAGAATTATTCGGACGAGCAACACGTCAATGTTGGCTTCGGCAAAGACATTGCCATCCTCGAACTTGCGCAGCTGATGTGCGAAATAATCAGCTTTGAAGGCAAAATCACGCTGGACAGAACGAAAGCGGACGGCACCCCGCGCAAACTAATGGACAATAGCAAACTGGCATCCATGGGCTGGCAGCCGGAAATTTCACTCCAGCAGGGTATTGCGCAAACCTATGAGTGGTTTCGTGCAAATGTAGCCAGTCAAGAACACCAAGCCTGAAGCGTTTTGTGAGTATCTGCGATGAGTAAGCCCCTGTTTTCAATCGTCATCGCGACCTTCAACGTTGCGGACAGATTGGCGTCCACGCTGACGTCCATTCGTCGCCAGGGGCGGCGCGACGTCGAGTGCATTGTCGTTGATGGTGGCTCGACGGACGGAACGGTGGAGTTGCTGGAAACGTCAGATGTCGTAACTCGATATATAAGTGAGCCTGACAAGGGAATTTACGACGCTCTGAACAAGGGCGTGGCCATGGCCAGCGGCAAGTTGATCGGCATTGTGGGTGCGGAAGACACCTATGCGCCAGGCGCTTTCGACGCCGTTACCATGCGCTATTATGAGACACATGCAGATATCGTTGCGGGTCAGTCGATCCTTTATTCTGAAGGCGGACCGGCCAATCTGAGAGCCGACGAACCTTACGGCTACGGGTCGCTGATCAGCGGTATTCCCTTCTGCCACAATGCGATGTTCGCCACCAAAGAGGCTTATGAGGAGATCGGCGAATACGATATTTCGTTCAAACTGGTGGCAGATGCCAATTGGTGCCACCGGGCAATTCTGGCTGGAAAGCGCGCGGAGTACATCGAGCAGCCATTGGTGTCCTTTCCACTTGATGGCGCTTCATCCGTAGACCCGAAAGTCATTATCGCCGAGACCGGTCGATCCATCGCCATGAACTTCGATGGTATATCGGACGAAGATGCCTACAGCCTCCTCAGCGCCATAAGACGCTACACCGGTTTAGACCCGGTCGCAGGCATTCTAGAAAAAGCAGGCGACATTCGGCTCAAAGCCGCATTCAATTTCGCGATGAACCAGCTGGGCTTCGATGAAGAAGCCATCGAAAGCGTTTTTGGAGATCGGCGCTACGACGATTTGGCCGACATCATCATCCCCGACAAAGCGCGGGACGTTACGGCGGAAGCCATTGCCGATCCGCTGCTTTCCTTTGTCATACCCACCTACAATACCCGCGATTTTCTGGGCGCTGCGCTCAACAGCATTTTGAGCCAAAAAGAAGATCGCTTCGAAATTCTCGTCATAGACGATGGATCGACCGACGGCACCGCAGATTTGGTGGCGGCCTACCAGCAGGCCGACAAGCGTATTCGTTACATCTGGCAGGAAAATCAGGGCCAGGGCAAAGCCCGCTCAGTGGGCCTAGAAGAGGCCAAAGGCGACTATGTCTGGTGCGTGGATGCTGACGATGAAATTCGAGCCAATTGCCTGGACAAACTGGCCCACGCGTTGAGTTCCGGTCACATCGACCTGTACTTCCACAATTATGAACTGCGGAACGACGACGGGTCTCACCACGGCTACAATGTCATCGACGGTCGCCTCCACGGACTTTGGAAAGACGGCGAGAACAAGCGCGAACTGGTCGCCTCCATCGCCGGGTGGAGCAGCCCCCCGTGGCGCTTTATCATCCGACGCCAGATGATCGTGGATCATGCGATCAGCTTTCCGGTTGGTTATTTCTACGAGGATCACGCATTTGCGCTGGATGTGGTCCATGCCGCCCAGACCATCTGTGTGGATCCGACGGTGGCCTATCATTACTTCCTGCGCAGTGGCTCAACCATGCGGTCGGCCAACAAAGAGCGGCGGGTCTTTGACTTTATTGAAATGCGCCGCGCCTGCCTCGATCGCCTCAAGGCACACGGCTTGCTCGAAGAGCAAAAAGAACTGGCGCTCACCTATCTGATGCCAGTGGCGTTCACCAACGCACACGTAAAGCGGCATCTGCTCGACGAATTCATGGCACGGATCGCCGAGACAACCACCCTAGAGGAATTTGACCTTATTTTGGAATGCGGCGGCTGGCAGGAGATATCCTATCTGGCAGCCGCCTTCCGCTCAAATGAAGAGATGATCGCCGCCCGGCTGGACGCGTACAAACCCTTGGTGCAATTCGCAGTCGACCAGTTTGCCGAACCCTACAATCGGGCGCTCATGGCGCAATCATCAACCCTGCATTGGTGCGAAGTGATTGGGTGCCATCCGCACGGACCACCAATTGATCTTCCGCAAGCCCCCACGGGGCGTATGTGGATGGGGTCCAGCAGCCTGTTATTCCGCAAGCGGCTCAAACATGGCGACGACGCGAAGTTGGTGCTGCATTTCCGTAACGCCTGCCCCGAACAGATCGTGTCCTTCACCTCCGGCAACCATAGCGCAGTCTATCCGGTTCACGGCCACGACCCGAAGATCCTGCAAAAGCTCGTCATTGATATTCCCGACTTTGACGGCCTGTTTGTCGGCAAGCTCACGGTGCTGGAAGAATTGAACACCACCAGCGGTTCCTTCGGGCTTTGTATTGAAGCCATCGACATAGGCTACGGCCCAACCGCCGGGCTTGAGATACAGCTGCCCGCTCCCCCCGCCCGGGACGTTGTCATACCGCCCACCAGTGATGCAGGCAGCATATCGCTGGACATTCGGGTAAAGAAAGAAAACCGGCCCTACCTTGTTATCGGGGAACATTGCGATATCGCTGGAACCTATGTGTTCGAGCGCGGCGAGGGTTCGATCACATTTGGCGACGAAACATCCATTGGCGGTGGTTGTTTGTTCGTCTGCACACAGGCGGACGGCATTCATATCGGCCGAGATGTCATGCTGTCCTGGAATGTCACCGTGATCGACACCAATGCCCATAGCCTGTTGGCTGAAGTCCGACAAAACGACGCCGCTGACTGGCTTGCAGGCAAAATCGCCGGCGCAGTTGGACAGTTGAAGGACTGGACGCAAATTTCCTCCAAGCCGGTGAGAATTGAGGACCGGGCATGGGTGGGCTTCGGAGCCACCATAATGAAGGGCGTCACCGTGGGCGAAGGTGCCGTGGTGGCCGCCAATGCCGTCGTGACCAAGGATGTGCCGCCATTCGGAGTGGTCGCCGGCAACCCAGCGAAATTGGTTGGCATGACCAACAAGGACGCCAGCACACCAGAAGCAAACGACAACGAAGCGCAAGCCGCCAGCGAAGATTTGGGCAGCCCGTACCGTTCGACGGGCCTGATGGAGTGGCCTGAAGCCGTTCAGTGGCTGCGCGACCAACCGGACCATGAGCAATTGGTGCGGGACTGTTATTTTGATGATCCGCTGGAAGACGCTGCCACACGTTTTGAACAAAGTCAGGAGTGGCAGGCCACGCTGGCACTGATCGATATGACGCCGGGCGAAGCCGTCGACCTGGGTGCGGGGCGGGGCATCGCCAGCTACGCGCTTGCGAAGGCCGGCTGGCAGGTCAAAGCCATCGAAGCAGATGAGAGCGAGCTGGTGGGCAGCGGCGCAATCGCCCAATTGGAGGCAATGGAAACGCCCGGGACCATCGAGATCATAAACTCCTATGGCGAAAGCATGCCGCTCGAAGATGCGAGCGTTGATCTGGTTTTGTGCCGCCAGGTCCTGCACCACGCCCATGATCTAGGTCAGCTTGTTAAGGAATCCGCACGTGTTTTGCGGCCCGGTGGCGTGCTGGTCGCAACCCGTGAACACACCATCAAAAGTCTTGACCAGTTGCCGGAGTTTCTGCGTGGGCATCCGCTGCATTTCCTCTATGGAGGCGAAAATGCCTTTCTGCGAGAGGATTACGAGCGTGCGATTGCAGAAGCGGGCTTGGACCTCACGGTCAGTCTGCCGCCTTCCCACCCCATAAACTTCTTCCCTCGCACCATGCTGGAAGAGCGCAAGCGGTTCTCGAAGGCTATGAAGTTGAAACTCTCCGAAGTTGGGGAGAAAACAGTTCACCAAGCCTATGACCATGATCTGACACCCGGACGCTTGTTCGCATTCCGGGCAACAAAACCATGACGGCACCAAAGGCGCTCGTCACCGGCGCGCGCGGCTTCATCGGAGGCCGCCTCGCCCGGCTGCTGGCAGATAGTGGGTATGAAGTCTCCGGCATAGGACGTGGAGCCTGGCCACGGGAAGAATTTCAAGCCGCAGGCCTGACCGACTGGCACGACGGCCTCGTCGACCGTGCCAATCTGGAGAAATTTGGTGGCGAACCGGACGTGGTGTTTCACTGCGCCGGCAGCAGCTCTGTTGCCAGGTCGGTGGAAAATCCGCGCAATGATTTTGATTGCAACACGGTGATGACTTTGGACGTTCTGGAGTTCATTCGTGAGCTCAATGCCGCCAAGGGCAAAATATGCTCAATCGTTTTCCCTTCGAGTGCAGGCGTTTACGGCCAGCTCGAAAGCCTGCCAATCAGCGTAAACGCCTCCCTCAACCCGATTTCCCCCTATGGTTGCCATAAGCTCATGGGGGAAATGCTGTGCAGGAGCTACGCGCGGAATTTCGGGGTCAAAGCTGCCATAGTCCGGCTGTTTTCGGTCTATGGCGCGGGTCTGCGCAAGCAATTGCTATGGGACGCATGCAACAAACTCACCGCCGGCGAAGCGGTGTTCTTTGGAACAGGCGAGGAGACCCGCGACTGGATCAATGTGGACGATGCGGCACGGCTTATGCTGATCGCCGGCGAGCAGGCCTCACTGGAAAGCCCGACCTGCAATGGTGGCGTTGGGCAAGGCACCGCGATCCGTGAGATAGTGGCCAAACTCGCCCAGGGTTTGGGGGTGAAAACTCACATCAGCTTCAGCGGCAACACCAAAGCTGGTGACCCAACTCACTTCGTCGCCGATATCAAAGAAGCGCTGTCGTGGGGCTGGGCTCCGCAAACGAACCTGGACAAGGGTCTGCTGGCATACACAGATTGGTATAAACGCGAAAAAGGCCGAGCCTAGAGCTGCGTTTCAATCCAGACACAAAGGGCGGCCAAGCCTTTCTCAAGGGGCCATTGTGGAGACCAATTCAACCGGCTCAACGTGTCGCTCATATCGCAGGATGCATGGCGCACATCGCCATAACGATATTTCGCATTCACATGGGGTGCAGGCGCCTCATAATGCTGCTGCATGAATTGCGCGACGCGGGACAATGGCGCCGCATCTCCTGATCCAATATCGAAATATTGGGTATCGGCTGGCATCTGATCGATGGCGGCCAAAAACCCGCTCGCCACATCATCTATGAACACAAAGTCCCGCAGCATCTCTCCATCCTCATAAAGAGGAATGCTGTCACCGCGCCGCGCCACTTGAGCAAACAGGCTCACGATGCCGGTGTAGGAATTGATGAGCGATTGGCCGGGACCATAAACATTCTGAAGCCGTAAAATGGTCAACCGACCACCAAACGCTGCCACCCAGCTTTCCAGAATAAGTTCCTGGGTCAGCTTGGTGGCGCCGTACACGCTTGTCGGGCGCGGATGGGTCACGCGAGCCGAAAACGGTACATGCTGCGCGCCTGCATGATCCCACCTGTGCTCAGCAAGCTGCCCCTGGGTTCTTTGACCGGGGTAGAATTCTGTGCCGTCCGCTTTGGCCCATTTACCTTCGCCATAGACCGCGCGGCTCGACGAAAGGATAAACTGTTCGGGAACATGCTGGTGGGCGGCCAGCGCGTCGAGCATTACAGTTGTACCGACAACATTTTCCTGTGCATGGCGTGTGGCTTCAGTAAGGGACTGGCCGGTCCCCGTTTCCGCCGCCAGATGAATGACCGTATGGGGCCGCAACCGCCCCACCAGCTCATTCATTACGCCTTGGTCTGTAATGTCAGCATGTAAAAACGTCGCCCGTGCGTCCAAAGCCGATGGCCGATCGGTAGAGGCATGGATCTGCGGGTGCATCTTGTCGACGATGACAACTTCATCAAAACGGTCACAAAGCCCGGATGACAACGCACACCCAATGAAGCCGGCGCCACCGGTGACAAGGCAAGTAGTTTTCATGAGTGCACTTTCGTATCGGCTAGAGAGATTGGCTGAGGTCGGTTGGATAGGGACTGACGCCAACGTGTTGAGTGGGCTTAACCCCAGAGTTAGCTGCTTAGCAATCCGGCTCGGAAAACACGTTCACACACCAGCCCCAAGACGATGGAGCCAACCGTCCAACCCAGCAGGTAAGTCTTGTCCAAAACCTGGCTTGGATAGCCTATGAAGAAAGCAGATCGCATCCATTCAGTGGCATGCAGCAGCGGGTTCCATGAGAGGATGTCGATCAACTCTGCAGGCAGGTATGAAATCGTGAAAATCGTGCCGGAAAGCAGATAGATGACGATGCTGAACACGGCCCAAACCGTGGCAAAAAACTCCAGCTTCATCACAACACAGCTCACCGCTATGCCCATGCCAGTGGAAAACGCAGCCACAACGATGAAGGCAAGAGTCGCCTCCATCGGGTCCACCGGCACCGGGTTCGCGCCGATGGCCCAAAGCACGCCAAGCACCATAACCGCCGTCAGTAGCGCGCCGACAATCTCCAGCTCCGCGCGACCCAACACAATGTCCAGCAGACGTACGACTGGAAATGCCAGCATGGGCCGGTTGCTCATCATGG
>JBCDIB010000070.1:0-9376 GCA_038749385.1 Pseudomonadota bacterium
ACAGGGTTTCGAAGCCACCGTGCTGACGGATGCCTGTCGTGGCATCGACCTTGACGGCTCGCTCGCTGCGGCCAAGGCGCAGATGGTGGAACAGGGCGTCTCGCTTACCACCACAGCCGATTTTCTCTAGGGGCCTGCTGTCAAAACGGACAATCACATGCCACGCCACCCCGTGGCTTGCGCAGACCATGTGATCGATACCGCTCCGCCTGCCAATTCTCACGATACATTTTTAGTCAAATCGTTAGTATTATCCAATAAACAGTAAATAAAATTGGGAATTTGAAGCTGGCGAGCCAATGATAGCTTAATCAAATCCAGATATTCTAACCTAGAGGTAACAAATAAAAGGCGCTCGGCGCTTTTTATTGAAAGCAGGTTGTTATCATGAATATTCTGACGGATACGATAGAAAACGATATTTCAGACGGCGTTTTCCATCGAATTGCAGCTGACAGGGCCGATACGGGCCTTATCATTCAAACACTGGATGGCATAGTTGTCTGGGCCAACCCAGCTTACCTGAAAATGATGAAACTACGTTCCGATCAGGTGGTCGGACAAAGCCCGCTTCGTTTCGCTTTTGCACCAGAAGATCGGCTGAGCGAAGAAGAAATCGATGCTTTTCGTTTCGACCCTTACAATTATGTCGATGAAACGGAAGTCGTCCGTAAGAACATTCGCGGAGACGGCACCCGCATCTTGCTCAATATCACTCTGAGCTTTTATCCAAGTGCAAAGAACGCGCAATATGCCGTAATCGTTGCCCGCGAAGTCACGCAGGAAATAGCCCGCGAAAACAAGTTGCGTGAGACCAATGCGCGACTGAACTACATCGCCTCCCACGACAGCCTGACGAATGTGGCAAACCGCGATCAGCTCTCCCGTTCACTCGGTGAGATGCTCAAGGAAGCGGCGACGGAAAACACTCAGTTCGGTGTGATGCACATCGACCTCGATAGATTCAAAGAGATAAACGATACCCACGGACATTCTGCCGGTGACGCAGTGCTGAAGGCTGTCGCCGAGCGTTTGCAGAGCAATGTGAGGGGTGAAGATCTTGTGGCACGGGTTGGTGGGGATGAGTTTGTCGTCGTCTGTGCGAATATCCAGCACCTTGAGCAACTTCAAAATATCGGAAATAGCTTCTTGAAGGCTGTTGAAGACCCAATCTTATGGAATGGGTCCAACCTACATTGTGGCCTTAGCATCGGCGTTGCTTTGTCCGATGCAAGTTCCGACAGCATCGAAGACATTCTAACGAAATCGGACTTCGCTCTGTACGATGCCAAGAGTTCCGGTCGTGGCCGTGTTGCGCTTTACAACCAAGAACTCCACGAAAAATATGCGTTTGAAAGCGTCCTTGCCGTGGACCTCAAGTCGGCTGTTGCGAAGAAGGATATCGGCTTCAAATTTCAGCCGATCGTTGATGCAGCGACCGGGAAGACCTGCGCTTTTGAGACGCTTGTCAGATGGGAGCATCCGAAATATGGGCCTCTGGCGCCGGCATCTTGTTTGCCGACTGCTCAGCATATTGGCGTGATGGCTGATATTGATTTCATGGCGATTGAAGCGGCATTGGATCTGAAGTGCCAGATCAATGAGTGCGGTTTCGAAACCGTAAAGGTTGCGGTGAACGCCTCTGCCGAAGTCCTATCGCACCCGTTGTTTGTGGACCGACTTTGCCAGGCAATTGATCAGCGCGGTTTGCTGCGGGACTCGATAATCGTTGAGATCTTGGAAACAGTGGTTTTCCAAGATGCGGGTTCAAATGGCTATTCGGAAGTGCTGGAGCGGATTTCTCAAGCTGGAATGAACGTCGTGCTCGACGATTTGGGAAGCGGAAATATTGGCCTGGCTCAGCTGTCCAAACTCAAGGTGACGGGCATCAAAACCGATAAGTCGCTGGTCGACAACATAACCAATGATAGGGCTGCCGAGGCTGTGTATCGCGCCTTGGTGAACCTTTGCTTTGAGCTTGGGTTGAAAGTTACAACTGAAGGTATCGAGAGCAAGGAGCAGGCGTTTACGGTTGCACAGATCGGCACGCAAACCATGCAGGGTTATTGGTACGGCCATGCTTTGGCCAACGATGACGCGATCGACCATTTGCTCCGACAGAAGCACAAGCCGGCCCGGACGGCCGCCCAAACCGCTACCCAGACCGTTGGGAGGGCCGGCAGGCAGTATGATCGTGGCCAAGCCCCTGATGCGAGTGTGATTGCGGCCACAGCGTCCAACACGCAGTAGCTTCTAACCTTCACGCTTGCACAGGTCAGCGGCAAGTTTTTCTACAGACTGGCGGTCGCTTCATTGCAGTGCCGGTTGGCTTTTATCAGCGCCAGATGCTGCAACAGCACAGCGGTCTTTCCGTCCTTCATGTCGCCGGTCCCTATGGCTGCGAGTGCGTCTTTGAACGGCATTTCCACAACTTCGATGCTCTCGCCTTCGTCGGCCACGCCGCCGCCCTCGCTTACGCGGTCTTTGGCGCTGTAGCTGCCAAGGTAGAAGCTTACGCGTTCGGTGACGGAGCCCGGGCTCATATAAAGGTCGTACAAGTGGGTGAGGTCCGCCACGCGGAAGCCGGTTTCCTCTTCCACTTCCAAGGCGACGCGCTCGGCGGGGTCTGCGCCTTCAAGAAGTCCAGCAGGCACTTCTACCAGTGGGCCTTCGTCGCCGGCGAGAAAGATCGGCAGACGGAACTGGCGGGTGAGGAGAACCGTGTCTGTGTCCGCATTGTGCAGCAAGGCACACACGCCATGGCCGTGATCGTGAACTTCGCGCACCTGTTTGCGCCAGACGCCGGATTGGTTTTCACGATATGTGTAGCGGGTGAGGTTGATCCAATCATCGGATAAAGTTTCCGCCTTGCCGGGTTGCACTAGGTTTGTTTCGCGCACGAGGGTGGCGGAGCGGCGTCCCGACTTTGATATGGCCGACTTTGATAGGGCCGATTCTGACATCAAGCTTCGTCCAGAAGCGTCAGACCTTTGCGCTCGCGAATGAGGTTTGCGAACCGGCGGAACAGATAATGGCTGTCCTGCGGGCCCGGGCTTGCCTCGGGGTGGTGTTGCACGGAGAAGACCGGCTTGCCCGGCACGGCCAGGCCACAATTTGTGTTGTCGAAAAGGCTGACATGGGTCTGCTCTACCGTGTCCGGCAGGCTGTCTGCATCCACAGCAAAACCGTGGTTCATGGACACGATTTCCACCTTGCCGGTGGTGTGGTCTTTCACAGGGTGGTTCGCGCCGTGGTGGCCCTGGTGCATCTTGATAGTCTTGCCGCCCAGCGCCAGCGCCAGCATCTGGTGTCCCAGGCAAATACCAAACAGCGGCACATCAGCGGCGATGATTTGTCGTATGGTTTCGGCGGCGTAGGCGCCTGTGGCCGCCGGGTCGCCCGGGCCGTTGGAGATGAACACGCCATCGGGTTTGTGGGCGAGCACTGCCTCGGCGGTACTGTCGCCAGGCATGACGGTTAGTTTCATACCGAGGCCCGCCATGAGGCGCAGGATGTTTCGTTTCACACCATAGTCGAGGACCACAACGTTCAGAGTTTCTGAGCCTGCGTCCGACGCTTCGTCGAAGCCTTCGTTCCACACCCATGGCGCTTGTGACCATGGCTTGGAGGTGGGGTCAAAAACGTCTTTGGCCAGATCGGCATCGGTAAGCCCTGCCCATGCTTTGGCTCGCGCCACCAGCTCGTCGCGGTTGAACTTGCCGTCCGGCGAGTGGGCAATAACACCATTGGCGAGGCCCTTCTCACGGATCATTGCGGTAAGAGCGCGCGTGTCCACGCCGCTCATGGCGATCAGACCACGCTCGTTCAGCCACGCATCGAAGTGCCCGCCGGAACGATAGCTGGATGGGTCCGTTATGTCGGCTTTGAAGATCGCTCCCACCGCGCCGGTGCCGGGCACATAGTCTTCATGGTCTTCGGCATTGGCACCAACATTCCCGATATGGGGGAAGGTGAACGCCACCACCTGACCGTCATAACTGGGGTCGGTGATGATTTCCTGATAGCCGGTGAGCGCGGTGTTGAAGCAGATTTCCGCTTCAACAGCGCCTGTGGCGCCCGCCCCTTGGCCTTCTATGATGGTGCCGTCTGCTAAAACCAACAATGCAGTAACCTGAATTTTGGCCCATGGCGTCGGGGTATGAGGCGGGGCAGGAGCCGGGCTGGGGGTGTGGTCTGTTGTGGTGGCTATCGTCATGGCTACAGTCCTGCCTTTGGTCCGGGCGCTGTTCTTCGTTGGCCAACCAAGTGTTCTGGCCGCAGGGGTAAATATGTGGCGCGACCAAGCGTCCCGCCAACGACATGGGAAACTGTCCATGAAGGCGCGGGGCAGGCGTGAGCACTTGAAATTCGTCGCTAGACCCGTCATTTATCAGCCACGCCGTCGTAGTGCAAATTTGTGTGTGCACAAAATAAGCAATATAAATCAGTAAGTTATTCGTATATCGCGTTTGCAGGCCTACTTGAGACGAGGGCTCAATCGCGTTAGCTTGACCATTGTGCCGCTGCTGCAATGCAGCGCTGACAAAACGAGGTTCGCCATGCGCGACACAACAATGCGTGATTCGATCACCCAAGCCCTCAAGCAAGCTATGAAGGGCCAGGACAAGCTGCGCCTTGCTACACTGCGGCTTGTAAACGCTGCCATCAAAGACCGTGATATTGCCGGCCGCGCGAAGGGTAAAGACGAGGTCTGTGGTGACGAGATTCTCGAAATTCTCGCCAAGATGATCAAGCAGCGGGCCGACTCGATAGAGCAATACACCGCTGCGGGTCGCATGGATCTGGCCGATCAGGAAAAGCGCGAGAGTGAAATTATCGCTGAGTTTCTACCGGCTCAGATGGACGAGGCCTCTATGAAATCCGCCTGCCGTCAGGCTGTGGACGAGACGGGTGCCGAAAGCCTGCGCGACATGGGTAAGTGCATGTCGGCGCTAAAGGCACAATATCCGGGCCAAATGGACTTCGGCAAAGCCAGCGGCGTTGTGAAGGGCATTTTGGGCTCCTCCAGTTAAAGCTTGCTACCATGACTGTGAATAGCGGGCACGGTCTCAAAGAAGATCGTGCCTGTTTTGTTTCTAGCCGCTAAAAGGCCTCATGCGCTTTACCCCGACATTTCTCGATGAGATTCGCGATCGAGTTCCCATATCGTCCGTGATCGGGCGATCGGTGACCTGGGACAAACGCAAGACGCAGGCGGGCAAGGGCGATTTCTGGGCCTGCTGCCCTTTTCATGGCGAAAAAAGCCCAAGTTTCCACTGCGAGGACCGCAAGGGCCGTTACTATTGCTTCGGATGCGGCGCGTCCGGCGATCATCTGCGCTTTATGACCGAGCACAATGGTCTGAGCTTTCCCGAAGCCGTGGAGCAGCTAGCGGCTGAGGCCGGCGTGCCCATGCCCGAGCGCGATGAGCAGGCCGAGCGCCGCGAGCAGGAACGGGCGTCCCTTTATGACGTGATGAACCTTGCGCAGGACTGGTTTCTTGAGCAGTTGCAAACGGCTGAAGGCGCTAAGGCGCGGGCCTATCTGCGCGATCGTGGGCTGTCCGGAGAAATCCAACAGAAATTTGGCATGGGCTTTGCGCCGGATATGCGCAGCGGGCTCAAGCAGTTTCTCGCGGGCAAAGGCGTAACAGCTCACGATATGGAGCAGGCCGGGCTTGTGGTGCATGGCGAGGGTATCGCTGTGTCTTATGACCGGTTCCGTGGTCGCGTGATGTTTCCTATTCATGACAGCCGGGGCCGTGTGATCGCTTTTGGCGGGCGGGCACTGTCGCCGGATGTGCCGGCCAAATATCTCAACTCACCGGAAACACCGCTCTTCACCAAAGGCAATATCGTTTACAATCATCACCGTGCGCGCAAACCGGCGTCGGATGTGGGTGCCGTAATTGCCGCTGAAGGCTATATGGATGTGATCGCGCTGGCGGCGGGCGGCTTTGACCATGCGGTCGCGCCGTTGGGCACCGCGCTCACAGACCGGCAGCTGGAAATCATGTGGCGCATGACGCCGGAGCCGACCCTTTGCTTTGATGGTGATAAGGCGGGCCTGAAAGCGGCCCACCGTGCCGCTGATACGGCGCTGCTGCATCTCAAGCCCGGGCGTTCTGTGAAATTTGCGCTGTTGCCACAGGGGCTGGACCCCGATGATCTGATCCGTGCTCAAGGCCCCGAGGCCATGGCAGGTGTGCTGGAACAGACCCGGCCTCTGGCTGACATATTGTGGATGCGGGAGACCGCGGGCGGCGTCTTCGATACGCCGGAAAAGCGTGCCGAGCTGGAAGGGCGCATGCGCCAGCTGACTGGCGCCATTGCTGACGAGACGGTGCGCCGTCACTATCAGCAGGATCTGCGCAATCGGCTCGAGGCGTTTTTCGGCTCAACTCGGTCTAGCGGCCAGCGCAACGGACGCGAAACCGCAAGGCGCGGCGCTGCTTCACGGCGATTTGCCGTGTCGGACAGTCTGGCGACATCCGGCCTTGTGCGTGGTGCTGCGATGGGTGGCCAAAGCACGACTTTGCCTCCGCTGCGCGATGCCGCTCTTATTGTTGGCATTGTAAATCACCCTCAGCTTCTGACGGATTTCTTTGAGGAGATTGCCGAGCTGCGGTTTGCCCACGCCCAGGTGGCGCGTCTGCATGGTGTCATTCTTGATGCGATGGCCAGGCACAACTCCCTCGACCGGCAGCAGGTGGCGCTGGCTGTCGAAAAGGCAGGCTTGAAATCATTCTGTGATGATATGTGTTTAATGTGTGCACGGTCTTTAGAATGGCATGTATCGGAAAGTGCGGCTTATGAAGATGCTAGCGAGGGCTGGCAGCAAGCGTTGCACTTGCATCATCGCGCGATGATATTACATACAGATCTCAGAGCAGCCGAAAGGGCGTTTGCCGAACAGAGCACGCAAGAAAACTTTGAGAGGCTGCTTCTCATAAGGGACGAAATGCTTTCGACCCGCGGCACCGAGGTGCAGATTGCAGGGTTTGGTTTGTCTTCTGGGCGGCCACTGAAGCCTCTGTGACGTCTGCACCGGCCATGCCGGGGTCAAATCAGTTCAAAATCAGCAGTAAAAACTGTCGTTTCGGAGAATAGATCGAGCTTCATTTGCGCCCAAATGGGCCGTATTCCTCCCCTTTTCCGGCCTTCACCGTGCCAGATGGGGCAAATTGGTTTACGGGCCGACAGGTAACTGTGGTTGGAAGACGCGCCGGTGTGGTTAATGGGCAATTAAGCCCTATCTGATAGCAAATTGACGGGACCGTGCGCGCACATATTCGTTTCCAGCGCCTGCCCGACGGAGATATAGCCCATGGCGACTGCCGCCGAACAAGCCAAACCAGCCAAGTCCAAGCCGGAAGCCACGCCAGACGGCCCGCTTCTTGATCTGTCGGCAGACGCCGTAAAAAAGATGCTGCGGGCCGCCAAGAAGCGCGGCTACGTGACGACCGAAGAGTTGAACTCCGTTCTTCCATCCGAAGAAGTCACCTCAGAACAAATTGAAGACACGATGGCGATGCTCAACGAGATGGGCATCAATGTGGTGGAGGAAGATGAGGTCGAAGAGCAGGAAGGCTCCACAGACCTGGTAGAGGCTTCCAAAAGCACTGCCGTTGCGACCACAGCCAAGAAAAAAGAGCCGACCGACCGCACCGACGATCCGGTGCGCATGTATCTGCGCGAGATGGGCACCGTCGAGCTTTTGAGCCGCGAAGGCGAGATCGCCATCGCAAAACGCATCGAAGCCGGCCGCGAAACCATGATTGCGGGCCTGTGCGAAAGCCCGCTGACGTTCCAAGCCATCATTTACTGGCGCGATGATTTGCTCGAGGGCAACATTCTGCTTCGAGACATTATCGACCTTGAGGCCACCTATGCAGGCCCCGACGCCAAACAGGTGGACAATTCTGCCAACCCGCCGGGCCCCGATGGCCGTGGTCTGCCGCCAAAAGACCAGCGCCCAACTGCGCGTCTGGAAGCTGAGAAAAAAGCTGCCGAAGGCGAAGATGGCGGCAACGTCGAAGGCAATGAAGACGAGGATGATGACGAAGAAGATATGGAGGGCAATCTGTCCCTCGCCGCCATGGAGGCTGAGCTCAAGCCTCAGGTGATCGAGATCTTCGACGAAATCGCCGACAATTATAAGAAACTCCGCAAGCTGCAGGATACGCAGGTTGAGAACCGCATGGAGAACAAAGAACTCTCCAGCGCACAATTGAAGCGATATGGCGAAGTTACCACCACAACCGTAGAGCTGGTGAAAAGTCTGGCGCTGAACAACAACCGTATCGAAAGTCTGGTTGAGCAGCTTTACGACATCAACAAGATGCTCGTGGGCAATGAAGGTCGACTGCTGCGCCTGGCCGAGAGCTACGGCGTGAAGCGCGCCGAATTCATCAAGGAATATCAGGGCCGCGAGCTTGACCCGAACTGGAGCGCCTATGTGGGCACGTTGGACGGCAAGGGCTGGGAGCGGTTCGCCGACGAGGGCCACAATGATATTGAGCGCCTGCGGGGTGAAATCTCGACGCTAGCCACCGAGACGGGCCTCGATATTCCCGAGTTCCGCCGCATCGTGCACACCGTGCAGAAGGGTGAGCGCGAAGCCAGCCAGGCCAAAAAAGAGATGGTGGAGGCAAACCTGCGCCTCGTTATCTCAATCGCCAAAAAATACACCAATCGTGGCCTGCAGTTCCTCGACCTCATTCAGGAAGGCAATATCGGCCTGATGAAGGCCGTCGATAAGTTCGAATATCGGCGGGGCTACAAGTTCTCGACCTATGCGACCTGGTGGATCCGCCAAGCCATAACGCGCTCGATTGCAGACCAAGCGCGGACCATCCGTATTCCAGTGCACATGATCGAGACGATCAACAAGATCGTGCGCACCAGCCGCCAGATGCTGCACGAAATCGGCCGCGAGCCAACGCCGGAAGAACTGGCCGAAAAGCTGGCCATGCCGCTGGAAAAAGTGCGCAAAGTGCTCAAGATCGCCAAGGAACCCATCAGCCTTGAAACGCCGATTGGTGACGAAGAAGATTCGCACCTGGGCGATTTTATCGAGGACAAGAACGCGATCCTGCCGGACAGCGCCGCCATTCAAGGCAATCTGCGCGAGACAACCACCCGCGTGCTCGCTTCGCTGACCCCGCGGGAAGAGCGCGTGCTGCGCATGCGCTTCGGCATCGGCATGAACACTGACCACACGCTGGAAGAAGTCGGCCAGCAGTTCTCAGTCACCCGAGAGCGCATCCGTCAGATCGAAGCCAAAGCCCTGCGGAAGCTGAAACATCCGAGCCGAAGCCGGAAGCTGCGGAGTTTCTTGGATCAGTAAGATCGATCAATAAAGATCAAAAGCCCGG
>JBCDIB010000071.1:0-9374 GCA_038749385.1 Pseudomonadota bacterium
AACTGGTCCATGCTGGGCAGGCTGGCCAAAGCCGGTTCGGCCTTTTTGGCATCGTTGGCCAAATCCAGAATATTGTGGAATGCGGGAAACCCGCTGTCCGCCTTGGAAATGCGAAAGCGTTCGGTGAAGGAAACCCGGTGCTGCCACGCCTCAAACGATGCCTCCAACGCCGCAAGGTGCTGGGCTGCGATGCGCCCGATGAGGTTGTGCGTGCGGGTCGGGGACTGACCGTCGGCCAGATAAGTCCCCAATCCCTTCAACGCTGCATCGGTGGCGGCGAAATATCGACCGACGGCGGTGGCATCCATATTCATGAAGCGAACCTACCGACGCGGTCTACCCTTGGGCCGCTGCGCGGTACTCACCGGAGTTGTGCTTTTCTATCACTTCAGCAAAGCGGCGGTTGAACTGGTCGTCGGCCAGCTGCTTTTTGCGCTGAATGTCCTGGGTGGAGACCATGCTCTTCTCGTGCATTTCCAGCAGGTCGCCAATGTGGCTTTGCGCGGCGGCGCCGATGCCAGCCATCGTTTCTTCGGCTGCGGTGTCCACGCGGCTCCCCAGCGTGTTGATCTTATGGGCAACGTCCTGCTGCGCTGCAGTTTTCAGCGAGTCTTCCAGCGCCTTGTACATGACGATGCGCTGTTCGGTGTCGATGGAAAGCTTGTTGATCAGTGTTTCCTGGGCCGCCAGCTGGTTGTTCAGCGAATCGATAAAGGTCTGATACATGCTGGTGTATCGCTCGAGGGTCTGGCTTTCGGCCAGCAGGCTCTGCTCCTGCGCCTGCTTTTGATTGTATTCGGTGGCCAATTCGGAACGCTGGGACTCGAGCTCAGCGCGCTCGGAGGAATCCGTCGAAGCGGACATCTTGTTTTCAAGATCCATCAGCAAGGTGTTGATCTCTTCGATGCGGGCCTGGGTGGCTTCCAGATCGTCAATTGTGCGTTTGCGGCGGGCGATGACTTCACGAAGGCTCTCTTCGGAAGTCGCATAGCGGCGCGATAGCACTTCCTTCTGCTCCTTCAGAATGCCAACGATCGTGTCGGATTTGGCCAGCAGCTCCTGCAGATTGCCCGCAAGCGACATGTTGCGAACCCGGTCTGTGCGCATCCGCTGGCTCGACTGCTTTGAAAAAATGCCGACAATCTTCTCCCACGTCGTATAGCTCTTCATGCTCTCAAACTCGGAGCCAAACACGTTGGTGGCGTCCTCCAGACCGATAATCAGATCGGCAATATTGCCTTCCATGACCTTTTGCTGGGCCAGCACATCGTCAATGCGGGCGTTTTCGATATCAAAATCCACATTTCCGATGGTCGCCGATTTGGCAAATTCTTCCAGCACCACGCCGGATTGCTCAATCTTGGAGCGCATTTCCTCCACCGTGGCCTTGGTCTTTGCGATTTCGGTGTCGAATTTGGCCATGTTGCTCATGGGGAGTCTCCATCTGGAAAGGCGTCGTTACCTGACTATAGGAAAAGCAGGCGTGAATTATAAGTCAGAAGCGCGGTTCAATGTGGCTTAATAGCGCTGCATCACCCGCGCCCAATGCTTGCGGCAATAGCTCATATATTTGCTCTTCTCGACGGATACCTGGTCGCCTTCCGTGGCAAGTTTTCCGTCTTCGGTGAAGCGCGCAACCATGGTCGCCTTGCTGCCGCAGTGACAGATGGTTTTGACCTCGCGAATGGTGTCCGCAATCGCCAGCAGGCGCAGGGAACCGGGGAATAGATTGCCCTGAAAATCGGTTCGTAGTCCGTAGGTCATCACCGGTATGTTCAGTTCATCGGTGACCCGGGCCAGCTGCCAAACCTGCTCGTCGGTGAGAAATTGCGCCTCGTCCACCATCACGCAATGCAGCGCACCCATGGCTTCCTGTTCTTTGATGAAGAGGTAAAGATCAGTATCGGCGGAGAATTTTTCCGCTTCTTCCTCAATGCCAAGGCGCGATGTGATGGTCGTCACACCATCGACTTCATAATGGCTGGCGGTGAGCAGCAGGGTGTTCATGCCACGCTCGCGGTAATTGTGCGAGGCTTGCAGCAGCCCAGTGCTTTTGCCCGCATTCATGGCGGAGTAGCTGAAATAAAGTTTAGCCATGAGGCTGACGCGGCCCAAAGAAAGAACAACAGACCTGTTTCATGCCATGGCAAACGACACAGCGACAATCGCTGGAGGTCGTTTTATCCCGAAAAGAGATGTCAGGCTGTGGCAGCTTCCGGCTGAGGAAGTGCTTTGCGCACGGCCAATGCATCACCAATGCCGATGAGCACCGGGTCGTCGAGCCCGATCTCAGCCACTCCAGCCGACAATTCCTCAAGCGTGCCCGTCCAACGGCGTTCATTGCCCCGGCTGATTGCGGCCATAACAACTACGGCGGTTGAACCAGACAGGCCCTCGGTCATGAGCCGGTCCGAAATCAGCGGTGCGGTGCGTCCGCCCATGTAAAAAATGGTTGTGGTCTTCGCGTCGGCGATGGCGGCCCAGTTTACATCGTCGGGCAGTTGCCCCTTGCGCGAATGGCCAGTGACAAAACGAACCGACTGGGCGTGGTCCCGGTGGGTGAGCGAAACGCCCAACCGTGCCGCCATGGCGCTCGCGGAGGTTATGCCCGGCACGATGGAAACGGCGATGCCTTCATCTTCAAGCCGCGCGATCTCTTCGCCCGCACGGCCAAAAATGGCGGGATCGCCGGACTTTAAGCGCACCACATGTTTGCCCTGCTGGGCGAGATTCACCATCAGATCATTGATGTCTTCCTGGCGGCAGGAGTCCCGCCCACCGCGCTTGCCAACCAGCATGCGTTTGGCTTCGCGCCGAGCCAGCTCCAACACTTCGTCAGACGCCAAATCATCAAACAAAATCACGTCAGCAGCCTGCAGGGCACGCACGGCACCAAGGGTCAGCAATTCCGCATCACCGGGACCAGCACCCACCAGCGTCACGCGGCCAAAACCGCTCTGCGACGACGACACTTCATCGAGCAGCGCCAGCGCATCGGTCTCGGCATTCGTTTCAGGCGCACCGGCGAAGGCGCGGTCGGCAAACCGCTCCCAGAACGCACGGCGGGGCTGGCCCATCTCAAGCGCATTGCCCACGCGACCACGGATGGATCGCGCAATGGATGCCCACTCCGCAATGAATGGCGGCACCAGGGTTTCCACACGGCGGCGGATTGCCTGGCCCAGAATTGGAGCGGCGCCATCGGTGGAGATAGCGATCACAGCGGGCGAGCGGTTGACGATACCGCCAAATTGGAACTCGCAGAATTTTGGATTGTCGATGACATTGACGGGCACACCGGCGGCGCGCGCCGCACAGAAGAACGCCTGCGCTTCGCCATCACTTTCCAACTCAGCCACTGCCAAAGCGGCGTGGTCGAAAATATCTGTCGCCCACGGCCGGTTGTGATGCAGGAACGCACCACGGTTGCCAGCACCCCGCTCCAGCAACTCCAACATCTCGTCTTCCAGCTCGGTCGCGTAAATCTCGACACGGGCACCAGCGGCGGCAATCAGTTCCGCCTTCCACGCTGCTGCGGCTCCGCCCCCCACCAACACGACGCGGCGACCGTCCAGCTTTTGAAAAATTGGCAACACGGCCAGATCTTCCATCCGGCGCGGAGCGGCGGCGGAGGGGTCTTTGCGCGGATTTTGGAAATCAAGAATTTTCACGGCGGACACCGAAGGCAATCGATTGAGCCTCAATTTTCAACTCAATGGCCCAAGATTACCAGCAAGGCTGTGCGCATTTAAGCAGCATCTGCGGAACAATTTGCGGCAGATTGCTAAACGAACAGCCACCGAACCAGGCGACCGATGGTGAAGAAGACCAGAAAGACAATCAGGATACCAACAGCCGAATAGGATGCGATGCGAAAGGTGGCCTCGTTCAAACCAGGGCGGGAAAGGCCGTTAAAGCCCTGGTAGAGCACTGCACCCACCACCACCATGGGCAATGAAGCGACATAGCCAAAGCCCAGAACACCCAAAAATATGGACACCACGAACCAAATGGTCATGCCGATACGGGCACCCCAAAAGATGCTCGGAGCCATATAGGTGTCGCCAGAATCGGGCAGGCAATCGGCATCCGGGCCATGGCCAGCCGATGCGGAGAAATGCCCTCCCGGTTTCGCTGATTTATCCATCATCGTGCCTTCAATTGACCCGTTTGCCATCGCAGCGGTTTCCATGCTTACTTGAGCGCGGTATCACCGGCGCAACAAAACAGCCAATAGCCGACCCGATGCCAATTAGGAACATCAAATGAACTATCGGAAAGCAGAGCCAAGTGATGTGGCGGATGTGGCCGAACTGGCAACGGATGCCGGCGGCGGCCTGTTCGAATATTGCCTCGGCGGTGCCCCAACCCGCGAAACAGCCGAAGGTGTGGGCCTGCTGATCAGCGCGCTGGAAGATGGTTTTTCTCTGTCTAACGCCATTGTGGTGACCGATGAGAACGACGGCGGAAAAGAAACCGTGGCCGGGACGATGATCGCTTATCCCGCGACAGAATTTGCGGGTGAAGACACGTTTGCCTCTTTCATTCAGCCAGAGCTACTCGCCCCGGTGCGAGGTTTGTTTGAGCCGCCCAGCGCAGCCAGTTACTACATTCATTCCCTGGCCGTTCGGCCGGAATTTGCACGGCGGGGCATCGCATCTTCATTGATTGAATTTGCCGAGGACACAGCGCGGGGCCTTGGGTTGCCGGAGGTGTCACTACACGTTTGGGCCGACAATCACGGTGCGGTGGCCATGTATAATCGCCACGGTTACATCACACAAAAGGTGATCCCTGCGGACGTTGGCGACAAGCTGCCCCACACCGGCGGCATGCTGCTGGTCAGCAAAACGATTGACTAGCGACGCATCTATGACTGACGACCCAACTGCAACCGGCGTGGCCGAAGCGCCGCGAACGTTTCTATTCCTTCAAGGACCCGTTGGGGGGTTTTTCCCGCGCTTGGCCTCTGGCCTGGCGGCGGAGGGGCACAAATGTCTGCGGATCAATCTGAACGCTGGCGATCAGATTTTCTGGCGTGTTGCCGGGGCGACCAACTATAAGGGCAGCATAGAAGATTGGCCTGAGTATCTGGGCAGTTTTTTGGATACCAACAATGTCACAGACATTCTGCTTTTGGGGGAGCAGAGGCCCTATCACAAGGTGGCCGTTCGCCTGGCCAAGGAACGCGGTATACAGGTCACCGTCACCGATTTTGGCTATTTGCGGCCAGATTGGATAACGCTTGAGCCCTTTGGCATGAATGCCGCCTCGCGGCTGACCCGCGATCCCGCTGAATTGCGCCGGGTAGCGGACCAATATACCAGCCGCCGCGAAATCCCTGCGAAGCGGTTCGGTTCCGTGTTCTGGTCCATGGCGGTGCCGGATCTCATCTACAATATTTCCACCCAGCTTTTCTGGTATCTGTTCCCCCATTATCGCAGCCACCAAAAATACAATGCCGCGGTGACCTATGTCGGCGTCCTCATGCGACTGCTAATCATTCGCCGACGGGACCGCCACGCCAATGCCCACATACAAAAGCTTGTCGCCGAGCGGCACGAAAACCCAGTATTTCTGCTGCCGCTGCAAATGGAAACAGATTTTCAGCTTCGTGCCTATTCCCATTACACATCCATGAAGGAAGTGATGGAGCAGGTGATCGCCAGCTTTGGAGCGCATGCACCTGCCACCGCCAAACTGGTGGTCAAGCTGCACCCCTACGACCCCGCAGTGCAGAATTTTAAGCGCAAATGCGAGCGGCTGGCCACGCGCAACAACGTGTCGGACCGGGTCATTTTCATCGATGGCGGCGATGGCGGCGCCTTGCTGGATGGCTGCGCAGGAACCGTGACGGTCAACTCCACCATGGGCCTGCAGGCGCTCATGGCCAACTGCCCGGTCTTTCTGCTGGCAGACGCCAATTACCGTGTCGAGGGCCTTGTGAAGACAGACGATCTCGACAGGTTCTGGACTGAACCGGGAGATGTTGATCGGGGGCTGCTGGATGCCTTCGTAACCGCTATGATGGCCACCTGCCTGATCCGGGGAGTGTTCTACAACGAGCCCGGCCTGACCCACGCCATCGGTGAGGCCAAGCGCCGTATCGTGTCACGCAAGGTCGGAAAGCCCATGACCCGGGAAGAGCTGGATCCACGCTCTGTGATGTAGGCTTCCAATGGCGGCGATTTGAGCTGCTGTCGTGGCACCTGTCACGCGTCGTAATCGTCACTCGTAGCAATTCTCACCCGTAGCAATTCTCAAAGGGCCTGGAGACGTTAGCTGTCGTTTTTGATTGCCTTGATCGCCTCTTCAGGTGCGGCCTCTCCATCTCCCAGATGCAGCCGGCTCATGTCACCAACGGTTTCATCGCCAGAAGATGCCGCATCAACCCCATCGCCAAAGATGCGGTCGTGCAGCTTTTCGGCTAATGCCGTCAAAGATGCATCGGCGTTCACCGCACCGGCGTCCACCGTAATTTCCAGCCCCGCCTCAATGGTGGAACCGAACTCCACGGCCAGAAGGGAATCGAGGCCCATATCGGACAATGGCTTGTTTAGAGCCAGACTTTCAGGGTCCACCCGCAGAGCATCGGCCAGCTTTTCGCGTAGCCACTGCGCCAAGGCAGGCACCCGCTCCGCGGAATCCACGGACTGCAACGTTTCAAGGAAACCATCCTCTTCGCCGGCGCCCTGCGCGGTGTATCGCACCAATGGTGAAAAGGCGGAGCCGGCGGCCAGAGGCAGACGTGATGCCATGCGGCCCCAATTGGCTGGCATGGCAAACACGACTGGTGGCGCAGTGTCATCGCGCAGCACCTGCTCCATCAGATCCATCGCCTGTTGCGTGAGAAGCGCGGGCTGGCCGATGACCTTCTCCAGCACGCCGCGGACATTTTCATTGCGGGCCAGATAGCCGGCATTGCCGATGGCCCCCCAGCCGATCGCCAAACCGGCCTTACCGCAGCCCGCCCGAGCCGTGGCGCGCGCTTCGAGAATGCGGTTGGCAGCCACATAGTTGGCCTGACCGGGGTTGCCGATCATGGTCGTCGCCGATGAGAATGTCAGAAACAGGCTCAAATCATCGCTGCTGGTGGCGGCTGTCACCGCATCGTCGATGGCTGTTTTGGCGCGGAACACATCCTGCCAGTCTTCCAGCGCGCTTTCCTTGGTCATACCGTCGGCCAACACCAAGGCGGCCTGCACCACGCCGGTAAGTGAACCGGCCTCGCTGCGAATGGTGGCAAATGCAGACACGAGTTGGTCCGGTTCGCTTGCGTCCGCGGCCAGCACTTTGACCACGCAACCGGTTTCGCTGTTCAGTTCAGCGGCTTTAGCCCCGTGCTCCTCATCGAATTTGCCGCGCCGCGTGATGACGTAGATCGCCTTTGCGCCCATGCGGGCCAAACGTTCCACCGCCGCGAAACCGAAGCCCGCAGCACCGCCAATAATAGCGATCGCACCGGTGGTAGGAACGCTGCAACCGTGGGTAACATGGTTGCTGATTGCGGCCACAGGCTTGCCCGCTTGCGGATGGGTCAGCACCAATTTGCCCACGTGACGGCTGGACTGCATGTCGGCCATAACCGCGCCCAGAAGCGACACATCGGTTTGCTCGTGCAACAAAGGCGTCAGATCACCAGCCTGCAGGCGCTCCATCAATTCACGCAGAATACGCCCGGCCATTTCTGGCTCATACCGCAGCAATTGGTCGGTATCGACACCATGGAATGTAATGTTGCGGCGCAGCTGTTTCATAAACATTGGCCGGTTTTCGTAGAAATCCCGTTTGCCAAACTCTACAAACTGCCCGAACGGTTTTAGCAGCGAAATGCCGTCTTCCACCGCCGCGCCGCTGACAGAGTTGAGTACGCAGGCAAATTGCTGGCGACCATATTTTTCTTCCAGCACCGCAGCGAAGGAACCGTCCCGAGATTGGGTCACAAATTCCGCGCCCGTTGCGCGTACCACGGCCTGCTTGACGCCTGACCCGGCGGTGGCCACCACCCGACAGCCCAGATAGCGCGCAACCTGAATGGCGGCGAGGCCTAGAGCCCCTGCCCCGGCCTGCACGAGGACAAGATCACCGGCCTTCACCCGGGCACAATCAACCAGGCCGTACCAGGCGGTGACGTAAGATGTCAGCAGCGTTGCCGCCGAGGCCGCATCCATATTGCCGGGCAGAGCGATGGAAGCCATCTCCCTGGCGATCACATGGCTGGCGAATGCGTCGGACGCGAAGGCCACCGCCCGGTCACCCACCTTGAAACGCTCCACACCATCGCCGACTGCTACCACGGTGCCAGCGGTTTCCATACCGATGGTGGCGCCGGTAAATCCGTCTTCCAGTGCCTCTGCAGGCAGCAGGCGCATGGCGTACATCACATCGCGGAAGTTCAAACCGCTGGCCTCTGCGGCGATCAAGATTTCTCCGGCTTTTGGCTGCGGCGGCGATGCCGGCTCACGCGGCACCGGTTCGAGCACACCGCGCAGACGGCGCGTAAAAGTCGGCGTCTCGGCACCGTGGGCAGCCGCCTTGTCATGGTCGAGCGCCAAGTGCTGCATCACTGTCTCAGCGCTAGCGTTGACGCGGACAGCATTTTCGCCGGTGTGGCGGGCGATGGCAGCGTCAATGCCGCCATTCAGATCCGCTTTGTCATCAACGGCAATGTGCAGAAACTCGGGCCATGCGGCCTCGTTGGCCACGCACCCCAAAGCCGCCGCCAAGCCTTCATGGGCTGCATCTTCAAGTCTGGTGATCAGAGCAAAGCGGGCGAGTTGGGACGCATCCGCTTTTGCCAAACCAGATGCCATGCGGTGGATTGATCCGACAATATCGTCGGCCAAATCCTGGTTGCGCACGTCTAGAACCATGGTGTTTTCCAGCGTGGCAGGCAGCATGGTTGGCATAATCTGTACGGCCTGCAACGGCGCTGTACGGTCTGACTTTAATTGCCACAAAGCGGCTTCGTGCGCCGGGTTTTCGGCGCCATCGAGACCAAGCAGGAAAGCTTGAGTTGCACTTTCCATGACGCCGGGCTCAACAACCAAAGTGCCAGCGGTGCAGCCAAAAAACTCCGCTGCGAGATCAGGCGTTGCACCCTCTCCATCATCGGTTTGGGACATGGCGTCCGGCATGCGAACAACAATGTCAGCGGCAGGCAGTGTCTCCACCTCGTCCGGCAGCACGATCGTAACTCCTGCGAAACCGGCAAGGTCGGCCTGTGCCCGCACCACTGCTTCCGCGTCCTGCGCGATAATCTGAACGTTCAACGGTTGAGCCGGATGCTGGCGCCGCAACGCACCCAAAACCTGACCGATGATGACGGTCATACGGCCACCTGAAAAACGAATCCGGGCACGCGTGGCATAGGG
>JBCDIB010000072.1:0-9249 GCA_038749385.1 Pseudomonadota bacterium
GGTTTGAGCTGAATGCCCCAGGGCAGGCGCGGGCGCGTGCCTTCACTGGCCAGCCGGCGCACCCGCCAGTCCGCATGGGTGCTCCAATCCCGAATGCGGACCATGGCCAGATCATAGTGCTGTAATATCAGGGGACGTATTGCCCATTCCCCGCTGAAATGTCGCGTCAACTGTTCAAGCGCGTCCAGCGCCGCGCCGGGATCCTCGTGACCGAACAATTCCACCACATCGAGAAACGGCAGATTGTCGAAACTGCCCATGCCTTCGTCGCCATCGGCGGAAGGCGGATCGCCAACCGCCCTCAACAACACGTGGCAAACATCGTCGAATGTGTGCGGCAAATGATTGCGGAGTGCCTTGGCTATGTGTTGCGCACGCCCCCGCAGCGCCAATGCCTCGAGCCCGTCGCGCGCCGTTTTCAGATAGGCTTGTCGGTCGAAATCTGGCTCCGCAGCCGCGATCAGATCGCCATATCGGGCCGCGCCTTCGTCATTGAACCTGTCCTTGATGGCTGCAATGGAATTGTCGGTCACGGCCAGTTCCTGTAGTTACGACATTCATCTTAATTCTTACCGGTCCAACCATGACGCAAAACGCCAGCCCGAACACCCGTAAAGTCTTCATCAAAACCTATGGTTGCCAGATGAATGTCTACGATTCCGAGCGCATGGGTGATGCGCTGGGGGCGGATGGGTATGAGCAGACCGACAACATCGAAGCAGCAGATCTGGTGCTGCTGAACACGTGTCACATCCGTGAAAAAGCGGCCGAGAAGGTTTACTCAGAGCTGGGTCGCATTCGCAAAGTGCAGGCCAACAAGAAGGCTCAAGGGCAGGAGATGATGATCGGCGTGGCTGGCTGCGTAGCCCAGGCCGAAGGCAAAGAAATCATCGCCCGTGCCCCCGTGGTGGATTTTGTGGTTGGCCCGCAGACTTACCATCGCCTGCCGTCAATCCTTGAGCGCTCCCGGGGTGGGGAGAAGGTGGTTGAGACCGATTATGCGGTGGAGGACAAATTTGAGCACCTGCCCTCGGTTGCTAACCGACCCAAGCGCACCCGCTCGGTAACCAGTTTTCTCACGGTACAGGAAGGGTGCGACAAGTTTTGCACCTTCTGCGTTGTGCCCTACACGCGCGGCGCCGAGACGTCCCGGCCGGTGGAGAGGCTGGTGTCTGAAGCCATCCAACTTGCCGATGCAGGCGTACGTGAGATCACGCTTCTAGGTCAGAACGTCAATGCCTGGCACGGTGCCGGGCCTGATGGCCGCACGTGGGGTTTGGGTGAGCTGTTGCATGAAATTGCAAAGCGCGTGCCACAGCTGGACCGCCTGCGCTACACGACATCCCACCCGCGCGACATGGACGACGCGCTGATCGAGGCCCACCGCGATTTGCCGCTCTTGATGCCTTATCTGCACCTGCCTGTGCAGGCAGGGTCCGACCGCATTCTCAAAGCCATGAACCGTCAACACACGCGCGAAGACTATTTCGAGATCATCGACCGCATACGCGCCGTCAGTCCGGACATTGCACTGTCTGGTGATTTCATCGTTGGCTTTCCCGGTGAAACCGATGCTGATTTTGAGGACACGCTCGATCTGGTGCGTCGTGTCACGTATGCATCTGCGTTTTCCTTCGTGTACTCACCACGCCCCGGCACGCCCGGTGCTGACATGAAGGACCATGTCGACCCGGCAGTGGCGTCTGCGCGGCTCCAGCGGTTGCAGGCTTTGCTTAACGAACAGCAAGAAGCGTTCAACCGTTCAAAAATCGGCACGCAGATGGATGTGCTCATTGAAAAGCCGGGCAAGCACGAGGGGCAGATGATCGCCCGCTCACCCTGGTTGCAGTCGGTTGTGATCGACCAGTCCTTGGGTGCAATTGGCGATATTGTTCCGGTGACCATCACCGGTGCCGCGCCCAACAGTCTGGTGGGTGACGCGATACGGCCTGATATGGCGGAGGCGTCTTGACGTCATTTGGCGGTCAGGCAGCGCAAATGTGCTGTGGTTTTGCGGCGGCAATGCCATCCCCCGCCTTGTCACACACCTGTCTCCACACCACTTTATCGCAGATGAAACAGCACTATTCAGCGATTCGGAGGCACATCTCTGGCTTATCCAAACCAGCACAAATCGCAACGGACGCATCAAGCTTACGGACGGGCGTCTGACTTGGCACACATCGTTCTAACTTTCGACGAAAACACGCTGGCGGCGCAATTGTTCGGCCAGTTTGACGAGCACATTGCGCTTTTGGAGCGGGAGTTGGGCGTGCGCGCTTCGACCCGCGGGAATGAAGTTGAAATTCAGGGCGAGGACACGGCGGTGGACAGTGCGCGGGTGGCCCTCGAGTCACTTTATGACCGTCTGCAAAAGGGCGAGGCCATCGACAAGGGTGACGTGGACGGCGCCCTGCGCATCGCCCGCATGCCGGACGCCCAGATGGATTTGCCGGCGGTGGGCAAAAAGCCGCGGCTGGCTATGGCCGAAGTCTCCACCCGCAAGAAAACCATCCGTGCGCGCTCGGCCACCCAGGATGCTTATGTCCGGGCCATGCAGCGCTCTGAGCTGGTGTTTGGCATTGGCCCCGCTGGCACGGGCAAAACCTATCTCGCCGTGGCCCATGCTGCGGCTCTGCTTGAGCGCGGCGCCGTGGACCGTATCGTTTTGACCCGCCCCGCAGTGGAGGCAGGCGAGCGCCTCGGCTTTTTGCCCGGCGATATGAAAGAGAAAGTCGACCCATATTTGCGGCCCCTCTATGACGCGCTCTATGACATGATCCCCGGCGATCAAGTGGAGAAAATGCTGGCCGCTGAAACCATCGAGATCGCTCCCCTCGCTTTCATGCGGGGGCGCACTTTAGGCAATGCCGTGGTCATTCTCGATGAGGCGCAGAATACGACTTCGATGCAAATGAAGATGTTTCTGACGCGGCTTGGTGAAAATGGTCGCATGATCGTTACCGGTGACCCCAGCCAGATAGACCTGCCCCGGGGCATGACGTCGGGCCTGGTGGAAGCTCTGCACGTGCTCAATGACGTTGAGGGCATTGTGCAGGTGAAGTTCTCGGCGGCGGACGTTGTGCGCCATCCGCTGGTGGCCAAAATTGTCAATGCCTACGATGCCGAGTTCGGCACCCCGGAGGCTCCCCGTGTCAAGCCGGGCTTTGTTCCCCATTGAGCGATTTCGTTGCTCTTGATGTGATGGTGGAAGACGAGGGCTGGAAGGCGTTCATAGGCGATGGCGCGGACATGTGCCGACAGGCCGCAAAATTGGCGCTGCCGGTTAAAACCCCCACGGAAGTCAGTTTTGTTTTCACCACAGATGACGCGATTGCACAGCTCAACGCGGAATATCGGGGCAAAGAAGGCTCCACCAACGTACTGTCTTTCCCCTTGGTGCAGATTGCCGTTGGTGATCCAATACCGCCCATGTTGGGAGATGTGGTGATGGCGCTGGGGGTGGTCACTTCAGAAGCGGCGGACGCGGGCATAGAAGTGCGTGACCATATTCTGCACCTGCTTATCCACGGTCTCCTGCACCTCATCGGACACGACCACGAAACCGACGAGGAAGCGGAGCTGATGGAAAATGAAGAGCGCCGTCTTCTCGCCTCTGTGGGCATAGCCGACCCTTATGCGGTGAGCCCGACCGCTTGAACGGACCTGATTGACCCCGGCCCAAGCTAAGCATACCTAGAACCATTGCTTTCTCCGCCGCCCTAATGCCAATTGCGCACTGAGATGACACCGGACATCAATTTCAAACCCGCCACCGACCGGCCTGAAGACGCGTCAGCCAGTACGGACCCCGAACCTTCTCAATCGCGGGCTTTGGTGCCTGTCGAACAGCCCACCGCCCGCAGTGGATGGGTGGGGCGTTTGCTTGGCCTGTTTGGTATGGGCTCCAACGCGACCAATGCCCGCCAGGACATTGAAGATGTGCTGGCCACCCGCGATGGTGATGATGAAGCCCTTTCGGTCAAGGAAAAGGCGCTCCTCACCAATATTCTGCGCCTGCGGGACACACGCATCCATGATGTGATGGTGGAGCGCGGCGATATCCACGGCGCTGAGCTCAGCGAAACCTTGGGGGCCGTGATGCAGCGGCTGATCGAAAGTGGCCACAGCCGCATGCCGGTTTATTGTGAAACCCTCGATGACCCGCGGGGCATGGTGCATATTCGTGACCTGTTGGGCTATATTGTGCAGCAGGCCGCCGACGCGCCCAAAAAGCCAAAGCGTAAAGCAAAGTCGAACGGCAAGTCAGATGAGAGCCCCGAAGAACCGGCTTCGCGGATCAGCGATCTGAGCGGTGCAGACATGTCCGTAACGCTCGAAAAGTCAGGCCTGACGAGGCCCATCATTTTTGCACCCCCCTCCATGCTTGCTATGGATTTGATGGCTCACATGCAGGGCGCGCGCACCCAGATGGCGCTGGTCATTGACGAATATGGCGGCACAGACGGGCTGGTGAGCCTTGAGGATGTGGTGGAAACCGTGTTTGGCGAGATCGAGGACGAACATGATGATGAGGTGGAAGCGCTCATCACTGAAGTATCCTCCGGGGTGTGGAGTGCTGACTCCCGCGCTGAACTTGCAGATGTGAAAACGACGATCGGCCCCAGCTTCGATGTGTCCATCCACGAAGATGAAGTCGACACCGTGGGGGGACTCCTCTTCTCCAGCTTGGGCCGCATCCCCGTGCGTGGTGAAATAATCCACGCCGTTGAGGGCTTTGAAATCGAAGTCACTGACGCCGATCCCCGTCGCATTAAAAAGGTCAGTATCACCCGGCGCAAAACCGGTGCGCGGCGAAAGGCCTCTAGTTCAGATTCAGGGGCCCCTGCGTGAGCGGCGTGCTGGAACGTCTGCGTTCAATTGCCGATGATCTGGTTTTGGCATGGGGTTGGCGGGCCAACGCTCTTGCTTTTGGCGCCGGGGCGCTCTTCGCCTCTGGCCTTCCGCCCTTCGACCTTTTCTTCATGGGTTTCGTCGCCTTTCCGGTTCTCGTGCTGTTGATGGACGGCGCGGTTGCCGACGAGCTGGGGAGCGGCGCGGGGCCACGGTTCCGCCGTGGCTTTGTGCGCGGCTGGTGGTTCGGGATGGGCTATTTTTTGCTGTCGCTATGGTGGGTCGCAACGTCCTTTCTCGTCGATGGCGGGGTGCTTCTTCTGCTCTTGCCATTTGCCATGGTGCTACTGCCTATAGGTCTGGCCATCTTCACCGGCTTTGGCACCGGTCTGGCCACTATGCTTTGGCATGAAGGTGCCCATCGGCTCTTGTTACTGGCCGGCTTTCTGGGGGCCACCGAATGGCTGCGCGGGACTATCCTCACGGGTTTTCCCTGGAACCTGTACGGCATGCCCGCCATGATGCACCCGGTTGGCATGCAGTCCGCCTCCGCCATCGGGATTTATGGCGTGACGCTGATTGCCATCTTGGTGTTCAGCGCCCCCGTTTTGGCTCTGCGTGAACCCCGGCCCGATTGGGCAAACAGGGCAAGCGCTGGTGGCCAGAAGCCTTGGCTCAAAAATGGAAGCCAAATGTGGGTCGCCTCTCTGGCTGTGGCGTTGGCGGTCGCCCATGTTGGCTTTGGGATTTGGCGTCTGAGCTCCACCGAGGTGGAGTACCAGCCCGATGTCGCGCTGCGTGTTGTCCAGCCCAACCTCAATCAGGCTGACAAGTGGCGTCCAGAGTTGGCGGACGAGAACTTTTCGCAATATTTGCGCCTTAGTGATCGCCCCACCAGCCCGCAGACCATCGGCGCGGTCTCATTCACCCATATCATCTGGCCTGAGACCGCTTTCCCCTTTGTCCTCACAGAGCGCCCGGATGCGCTGGTGGCCCTTGCGGAACTGTTGCCCGACAATACGATGTTGCTCACCGGGGCCGTGCGACGGGAGCGGCCCGTGGAAGAAGGCGGCTCCCCAAAGGTCTACAACACGGTTTATGGCATCAACGGTTCCGGCGAGATCATCGCCGCGCAAGACAAGGTACGCCTTGTCCCCTTCGGCGAGTTCATTCCCTTCGGCAGATTCTTTGACCAGTTCGGAATAAGCCCCATCGCTGCAAGCGATTTCGGGTTCACCGCAGGGGCTGTGCGGCAGGCGATGACGCTGCCCGGCACCCCCGCACTTTTGCCTCTGATCTGTTACGAAGTCATCTTTCCCAATGAGGGCGTTCAGGACACGCAGAGCAACGCTCCGCAATGGATTTTGAACGTCACAAACGATGCCTGGTTCGGTGCAACCCCTGGCCCCCATCAGCATTTGCGCCACGCCCAGATACGCGCGGCCAGCGAGGGCGTTTCTGTTATTCGTGCAGCAAATACAGGTATTTCGGCAATTATCGACCCTCTGGGTCGCATCACGAACAGTTTACCTTTAGGCGAAGAGGGCACGCTTGATAGCGCGCTGCCGAAACCCGTGTCACTTCCGTTGACGTTCCGGGAAGAAAGCGACAATACAGAAGCACAAAACATGAGACGGAGGGCTGTGCCCCAAGGTTTCATACTTGCCGGCCTGGTGTTTGTATTCTGCATGTTTGGTTCGATTGGGCGTTCGAGACCTAGCTGACAGGAACATCAATTGTCCCGGCGTCGATATGCGGATCGACGGTATGATATTTGGCACAGTCTGTTCACTGCGCTGAGCGGGAGACTATGAGTACAGCAAGAACACCAAACCCCATTGATGCGCATGTAGGTGGCCGCGTCCGCCTGCGCCGTACCATGTTGGGGCTCAGCCAGGAGAAACTGGGCGACGCTTTGGGCGTCACGTTCCAGCAGGTTCAAAAATATGAGAAGGGCAGCAATCGCATCGGTGCCAGCCGACTTCAGCAAATCGCTGAGGTGCTGAAAACGCCCATCTCCTTCTTTTTTGAGGAAGCCCCTGGGAGCGAAGCCGCGCAGCCCACCGGTATGCGCGAGCCTGCCACGGACTTTGTCGTCGATTTTCTATCGACATCAGAAGGTCTGCAGCTCAATAAGGCGTTTGCCCGGGTGAGCGACCCCGTGGTGCGCCGAAAGATCGTTGATCTTGTGAAGGCTCTGGCTGACGAACACAGCGATTGAGCTAAACCCGTCAAGTCTAACGAGCCTATTGTGACCGACCCAGCAGAGCAGTCCCCCAGACGCAGCCGCGCCAGCGAAGCATTCTTCGGCCGCCGGAAAGGCAAGACCTTGCGTCCGGCGCAGCAGGCCGTGATGGAAAAGCACTTGCCGTCACTGCGGGTGGAACCGGCAGAGAAATTCCCTGGGTTCGATACGTTGTTTCCAGGCCGCGCAGACCGGAAGGTCTTTCTGGAGATCGGCTTTGGCGGCGGCGAGCATCTGGATGCCGAGCGCCTGCGTCAGCCCGATGTCAATTTCCTCGGCGTCGAGCCCTTTGTAAACGGTTTTGCTAAATTCCTGGCTGCCTTTGACCGGTCCCCCACCGACAATCTGCGCCTTTATGATGACGACGCCACACGCATATTGGACTGGTTGCCCGAGGCAAGCGTGGACCGGATTGATCTTCTGTACCCCGACCCTTGGCCGAAGATGAAGCACTTCAAACGGCGCTTTGTGAATGAGATGAATTTGGCCCGCTTCCTGCGCGTACTCAAACCCGGTGGCGTGTTCAGGTTCGCCTCCGACATCGACAGCTATCAGAACTGGACGTTGGAGCTGGTGTCCAAAACCGGCGAGCTGCGCTGGACTGCGAAAACATCAAGCGATTGGCACGTGCCTTGGGAGCATTGGGTGCGCACTCGCTATGAGGCCAAAGCCATTCGGGAGGGGCGGCGTCCCGGCTATTTCGTCTTCCAGCGGTCACATTAAGCTTTGCTCTAAGTACGGTCCCGTTGTGCCCTCTTGCCAAACACAGGTCGATTGACTACATCGATGGCATCATCTCAGACTTTCCGAGAGTGGGGCCCCCAAAGCTCCGCTCTTTTTATTTGCCGCAAGCAAACTGTCCGGTCCGGAAACAACATTGAACGACAATCAACCCATTAGCAGCCAGACCGACGATGCCCTCGACACTGAGGCGTTGATGGCCGAAGCACGTTTGATCACCGAGGACGGGGTCGAGGCGCGGGTCGCTAATATTGTTGAGCCAGTGCTCAATGATCTGGGCTATCGCTTGGTGCGGGTGAAAATGCTCAGCCAGCATGGCGCAACCCTTCAGATCATGATCGAGCGCCCGGACGGCACCGTGGACGTCAATGATTGTGAAGCGGCCAGCCGCGAAATCTCACCTGCGCTGGACGTGGATGACCCTATTTCCGGCGCATACAGCTTGGAAATGTCGTCACCTGGCATTGATCGACCCCTCGTGCGCCGCAGTGATTTTGCCCGTTGGCAGGGTCATGTGGCCAAAGTGGAGGCGTCTCGCATCGTCGATGGACGCAAGCGCTTCAAGGGCACCATGTCCGCCATCGACGGTGACCATATCTGGCTCAAGCATGAAGATGGCGGCGAAGCCAAGCTCAGCATGAACGAACTGGTAGCCGCCAAACTCGTGCTGACTGACGAACTGATCCGTGACGCTCTGCGCCGAGACAAAGCGCTGCGGGAAGCGAACAATGCGCCGGAGGGGGAATTCGACGACATCATCGAAATCTCCCCCGACGACCAAACCGAAACCGAAGACTGACCGACCGGCTCGTCAATTGGGCCGCTTTTTTGGGAATTGAAATCATGGCCGTAAGTGCAAACAGGCTCGAACTTCTTCAGATTGCTGACGCGGTGGCCCGCGAAAAGCTGATCGACCGGCAGATCGTTATCGACGCCATGGCGGATGCCATTGAGAAGGCGGCCAAGCAGCGCTACGGCCTCGAAACCCTGATCCGTGCGGACATTGACGGCAAAACCGGCGATATCAAGCTCCAGCGTCTTCTGGAAGTGGTGGAGAAAGTGGAAGAGCCGGACACACAGGTCGATCTGAAAACCGCTGTCGACCGCAACCCCGCCGCCCAAGTCGGCGACTATATTGCCGAGCCCCTGCCGCCAATGGATTTCGGCCGCATCGCCGCCCAGTCCGCCAAACAGGTCATCGTTCAGAAGGTTCGCGAAGCCGAGCGTGATCAGCAGTTCGACGAATATAAGGACCGCGTCGGTGAGGTCATCAATGGCCTCGTCAAGCGTGTGGAATATGGCAATGTGATCGTGGATCTGGGGCGTGGTGAAGGCATCATCCGCCGTGATGAAACCATCATGCGCGAGCCTTTCCGGCCCGGCGACCGCGTACGTGCCTACATTCACGA
>JBCDIB010000073.1:0-9163 GCA_038749385.1 Pseudomonadota bacterium
GCCAGTTGCACGGGTACAGTTTGTCCGGTCGTCGGCGGCAATTTGAAATTTCATCGCCTGTACGCCCGTTTGCGCGCAAACCTGTTCTTGGGCCCGCTCCGGCCCCATCACTCGACCTGTTCTCGCACCCACCTCGACCGCCGTTTTGATGTCGGGCTGACGCGTTGCGTGATGATGCGCAACGTGATCGCGGCGCCAGATTTTGAGCCAGATACCGCCTCAATCGGGGTCAATATCGGTTCTGTCATCAACCCGCAGAGGTTGGGACAAAAACCTCAAAGGAGACGAAGATGAAAAATCTGATCAACAAAATGAATCGTCCATTTGCCACCGCCGCACTGGCAGCTGCCATGGCGGTCGCTGCGCCCGCCATCGCATCTGCGCAATCCATGGAAGAGGCCTATTCGGCAGCTGATGCAAATGCGGACGGCATGCTGGATGTGGCTGAATATCAGGTGTTCGTGGATGCGCTGGCGGACAGTGGCGATAGTGCTGCCACAGAAATCAAGGAAGCCGGTTCATACAGCGATGCATTCACCACTGTGGATGCCGACCAAAGCGGTGGCATCACGGCTGATGAGCTTGGCATGAGCTAAGCTTTTTGAGCTAAGCACGGGGTGCCGGTTCGTCGGTGCCCCGCGCGGGGACGGGTCGCCATGGAAGTGGCTGCTAGCACTGGTGTACGCTTCACTCCGTGGTGGCCTGTCACGGTTATCCTCCCAGTCTGCAAGCCGTCTGGCCCGCCGCGTGATTCCGCCCAAGACCCCCCGGCCAAGATTCCTGGCCAAGCCTCCCGGGTTGTGGACCACGTAGCGGGCTTTGCCCTTTGATTGCCAACGGGCTTGTGTCTTGGTGCCACTGATCCATGCTGCGATCTGCAATGGTCCGCAGTTCTGGTGGGGGGGAGACGATATGGCTGACGAGAGCGAAACAGTCCGGCGTGCACTGGTTACGGGCGGTGCGCGGGGGATCGGTTTGGCAACGGCAGATCTGCTTGCGGAGCAGGACTACAGCGTTGTGCTCGTGGATTGGGACGGTGATGAGCTGGCCAAAGTGGCTGCGGATCGACCGCACATGCGGGCCATCGCGGCGGACATTTCAGACCCGGACCAAGTAAACGCACTTGCCAAAGAAGTGGCAGGCGACGGCGATATGTGCGTTCTCATCAACAATGCTGGCGTGGCAGACTTTGCCCCGATCGCAGACCATCATTTCGCGCGCTGGCGCCATGTCCTGTCGGTCAATCTTGATGGCACATTTCTGATGAGCCAGGCGTTTGCGCCCCTGCTCGAGCGGGCTGCGACCCGCCGGGGCAAGACAAGCGCCATCGTCAATGTGGCGTCGATTTCCGGCATCCGAGCGTCCACGCTGCGGGTGGCCTACGGCACCTCCAAAGCCGGGGTCATTCATCTGACCAAACAGCAGGCTGTGGAGCTGGGGGAGGTTGGCATCCGCGCCAATTGTGTGGCGCCGGGGCCGGTGGACACCAAGCTGGCGCTGGCTGTGCATACGCCTGCCATTCGTAAGGCCTACCACGATTGCATGCCGCTGAACCGCTATGGCACCGAGCGTGAAATCGCCGAAGCGATCGTGTTTCTTGCTTCGGACAAGGCCAGCTTTATCACCGGGCAATTGCTGAACGCCGATGGCGGCTTCGACGAAGCGGGGGTGGGATTGCCAGCTTTGCGCGGCCAGTAGGCCACCGACTGCTAGGCGGAACGCGCTTCGCGCTTCGCGATCTGGCAGTGCGGATACAGGCGGAACCGAATGCGCGCGAAGGCCTCATAACCCAGGCGCGCCAATGCGTTGATGCCTGGCAGGCCGACCAATTTTCCGAGCACGCGCCATTTGGGAAACTCTTCCCAGATGAGCCGAAAAACATCCACGCCCCGGTGTACCTGGCCTGCATCGTCCATGGCGTGCATGTGCATCAGCGCCGTTGCCTGATCCACACCCAGGCGCTGGGCTGCGGAAGGGTCAGCTGCCACATCCACCCATTCAAACCGGTCAAGCCCGCGTATCTGCTCCAGCTTTCGGTAGTGTTCAATTTCGCGGCGGCAAAGACCGCATTTTCCATCATAAAATATCGCTTTCATGCCCAGAGACATAAGAGCGGGGCGGCGGATGGCCATGCCCATCGCATGCGGCGCATTGAGGCGGCCATGATCGAATAGCTGACATTGCGCATTGGTGCCCTAGCTGTCGAAGCTATCAAATCTCTCACCGCTTTATGAAATTGAGGACCGCCCCATGACCACCCATCAAGTTGCCCAGCTTGCCGACCTGCCGGAGAACCAGATGGTGGATGTGCAAGCCAGTGGTCGGGACCTCGTTTTGGTGCGCCGGGGCGACGTGGTGCATGCGTTGGATGGCAAATGTCCCCACAAGGGTGTGCCCATGAGCAAGGGCGCAATCGTTGGCGATCAGCTGGTGTGCGGCATCCATCGTGCCGCCTTCGCATTGCAAACGGGCGAGTTACAGGCACCGCCGGCGTGTGAGGCGCTGCAGCGATACGATGTCAGCATTGAGGGCGGCGATGTGATCGTATCCGTGCCCGATGATAAGCCGGTATGGCCTGTGCCGCCCATGGCTTCTAAGCGGGATGATGACCGGCATTTTGTGGTGGTAGGCGCCGGTGCTGCGGGCTGGCGCGCCGCCGAAACGCTGCGGATGGAAGGTTTTGAGGGGCGCATAACCGTGGTGGGCGATGAGGCTGGCGCCCCTTATGACCGGACCGACCTGTCCAAAGCCTATCTCGGCGCGGCGGATAATCCGTCCGTTACGACGCTGCGCGATATGGCTGTGGCCCGTAAGCACGATATTGAGTTGCTGCACGGCACCGCGACTGCCGTGGATCACTTGGATCAACAGATCAGTGTCACCACGCCCGATGGCCAGCATCAGCAGCTACACTACGACAGCCTTCTTGTGGCCACCGGCTCATCTGCCAGGTCGTTGCCGCTGGACGGGGCAGACCTTAAGGGGGTGCACACTTTGCGCTCCGAGGCTGACGCCAAGGCTCTGCGGGCCGATCTTGATGCGGTGATATCTGCCAAGGGGGCTGCAAATGTCGCCATCATAGGCGCCGGCTTCATAGGCTTGGAAGCGGCGGTTGGCTTTTCAAAACGAGACAATGTAGAGGCAACGATTGTCGCGCGGGAGGCACTGCCAATGGCCGGCCTGTTCGGCGATGCGTTTGGCGAGCGCTTGCTTGCGGAACATCGCGACGCCGGCGTAAACGTGCTGGTCAACACCGAAACCAAAGGCTTTACCGGCGCTGGCCGTGTGACGGGTGTCGAGTTGGGCAATGGCGAAACCCTAGCCGCAGACCTCGTGCTGGTCGCCATCGGTGCTGCCCCCAATACAGACTGGCTGCCGTTTGACAGAGACCGGGATGGGGGCATTGCCGTCACCGAGAATTTGAATGTCAGCGGCCACGACAATATTTTCATTGCTGGCGATATTGCCCGACTGCCTACCCCGTGGGGCAATGTCCGCATTGAGCATTGGCGCTGTGCGCAGGAAACCGGGGAACTGGCCGCCCGCAACATGTTGGGGGCCAGCGATGCCTATGACAGCACCCCGTTCTTCTGGACCATGCAGCACATTGGCGGCTCTTACACACTGACGGGTCACAATAGCCCGGACGATGTGGTGGAGGGCGATGTTGCGCCAGCAGACTTTACGGCTCGCTATATTGCGGACGGCAAAGTGACCGCTGTGCTGGCTCATGGCCTGGGTGAAGACCTCACCGGTTTGGAGCGCAAGATGGCCGGCAAAGGTCCACTTTCAGCGGGTGATGTGACACTGGGCTGACCGCCAATAGGTAGACTTGACCGAGTGCCGATCAGAGTTTCTTTACGGCAAGTGCTTATGCTGTCCTTCGCGCCGCCCTTGGGTGGTGGTGGATAAGGGACCATAGACATGCTCGAGAGCTTCATTGCTACGCTTTACCTGCGCCTGACCGGGTTTTTTGATCCGTCCAGCAGAGTTTACGTGCTCTATCTGGCAACGGCGTTTGCGCTGGCGTTTGTGGCGTACTGGCAGGTCGAGCGGGCGCATATGCTTGAAGCCCAAGCCGAAGGACATGACGAGCCGCAGCGGGTTGGCTTCCTCCGCTATGTCTTTAATCCAAAGATTTGGCTGCACCCGTCATCGCTGCAGGACATGAAATATTTCGTCATCAATGCGGCGGTCTACTACGCGCTGATCTCGCAATTTCTGATTGGGTCGCACACGCTGTTTGGTGGCTTCTACGGGGCGTTGACGGGCGTTGCGGGCACCCCATCCGAGCCACTCATGAGTGGCGTCCTCCCCATCATCCTATACACGATCGCCAGCGTCATAGCGTTGGATTTTGGCGTCTATTACATGCATCGGCTGTTCCACCGGATCCCCATTCTTTGGGAATTTCATAAGGTTCACCATTCGGCTGAAGAGTTGAACCCCATGACGCTGTTCCGCATGCACCCGCTGGATCTTTTCCTGACCGGGCTGGTGGTAATGGTCTTTCAGGCAGCGGCTTTTGCCGGCTTTTTCTACCTCACCGGTGCCGAGCCGCAGATGCTGGAGGTGTTCGGCCTGAACGTCGTGGTCTTCCTGTTTTATGTCGGGGGCTACAATCTGCGCCACTCGCACATCTGGCTCAATTATCCGCAATGGCTGAGCCGCATTCTCATCAGTCCGGCGCAGCACCAGATCCATCATTCCAGCGATCCCAAGCATTTCGACCGCAATTTTGGGCTGATCTTTTCGTTCTGGGATCAGCTCGGTGGCAGCCACTATGTGCCAGTTACGCACGAGAAGCTGAAATTTGGGCTGAGCCGCACGCACCCAAATCCGTTTGACTCCGTCGGCGAGATGTATTTCAAGCCATTTGTGTGGGCGTCCAAACATTTGAGCGGAGCATTCGCGTCGCCCGCGCGCCGGAACATTGTTTGGGCCGGCATGTTGGTGCTGGCCGGTGGATTGCTGTTCGCATCCGGCGACACTGCACGTGGCACGGCGGAAACTGAAGATGTGTCCCGCCTGCCGAGCCTTGAGCTGGAAGAGCTGACGTGGACACAAGTGCATCGCGCCATTGAAGCGGGCTATACGACCGCCATCGTGCCCACCGGTGGCACCGAGCAAAACGGCCCGTTTGTGGCCCTGGGCAAGCACAACATCATCGTTCGCCACACGGCCAACCAGGTTGCAGCACAGTTGGGCGGTGCATTGGTGGCCCCCGTGATGGCCTATGTACCGGAGGGTGATGTGGGCCCGGCGCCCACCGACCACATGCGTTGGGCCGGGACATTGAGCCTGCCGGAGCCGGTGTTCGAGGCGGTGCTGGAGGCCACTGCCCGCAGTTTGCAAACCCATGGGTTCACGCAAATTTTGTTCATGGGTGACAGCGCGGGCAACCAAGAGGCGCAGCAACGCGTTGCCGCTAAGCTATCAACGCAATGGACCGGTCAAGGCGTTCGAGTGGCTAGCCTGAACGCCTATTATGACGGCAATGGTCAGCTCGACCATTTGCTGGCGGAAGGCTGGACGGAAAAGCAAATCGGACACCACGCCGGCATGCGCGATGCGTCTGAAGTGATGGCGCTGCGGCCCGATTGGGTGCGCATTGATGCGGGCAATATTGTTGAAGGCCACGACACCGGCATGTCCGGCGACATAAGATTGGCCTCAGCCGAGATCGGCCGCACCATGCTCAAGCTCAAAGTGGATGCGGCGGTCGCGCAGGCCCGCCAATTGATGGACGAACCTGCAAGCTAGTCGGGCAGTTAGCCGCGTAACTCGCCGCCGGTGGTTTTTTCGACACTCTGAACGATCTTGGCTGAGACGGCTTCGATCTCTTCGTCTGTAAGCGTGCGGTCGGATGGTGCCATGGTCACTTCGATGGCAACGGATTTACGCCCTTCGCCGAGACGTTCGCCTTCGTAGATATCGAAAATGGACACGTCTGAAATCAGCTTCTTGTCGGCACCAGCGGCGGCGCGCAGCAGCTTTGCAGCTTCCACATCGCTGTTCATCACGAAGGCGAAATCCCGCCGCACCGGCTGATAGACTGACTGGGTGTAAACCGGCTTGGTGCGGGTGGTTTTGCGCTTGGGCGCGGGCAGGGCGTCGAGCCAAACCTCAAAACCCACCATGGGGCCGGACGCATCCATGGCTTCCAGCGTGCGCGGATGTAGTTCACCGAAATGAGCCAATTGCACCTTTGGGCCAAGCTGGATCGTGCCGGAACGGCCGGGGTGATACCAGGCGGGTGCCCCGGCGACGATCTGCACCTTTGAGGTGTCGAGGCCGCAGGTTTCCAGCGTTGCGATGGCGTCGGCTTTGGCGTCATAGACCGATACCGCCTCGCCATTGCCAGACCAGTCGCGGCCCGCGCCCTTGCCGCCCGCTGTGGCCCGGCGAATGCCTGCGGCGCAGCGCAACTGGTCTTCGGGCGTTTCACCTTTGAAGACGTGGCTTACTTCAAACATGGCGCTGTCCGCCATGCCCCGGTCGGCATTGCGCTGGGCGCCGCGGATCAGGCTTGGTAGCAGGGACGGGCGCATGTCCGACATGTCAGCCGAGATGGGGTTGTCGAGTTGCAGCGCGTCCGCGCCGCCGCCAAAGTGCTGGGCATCGGCTTGCGGGATGAAAGACCAGGTTACAGCCTCCACCATGCCCCGACTTGCCAGCGCGCGGCGGGCGTTGCGGGTGCGAACCTGGCCCGGTGTCAGCACCTTCTGGCCCACGGTGCCCGTTGCGGGCAGCGGCTGCGGCGCGATGCGGTTGACGCCGTGAATGCGCATAATCTCTTCGACGATGTCGGCCTTGCCAAACACGTCTGGCCGCCAGCTCGGCACGGCAACTTTCACCGTGTGCTCATTGTCTGCGGACGGCATGCCCGCGACCCAGAAACCGAGCAGGGTGAGGATGCCCTTCATCTCGACAAAAGGAATGTCGATGCTGGTCAGTCGCTTCACTTCGGCGATGGGGAAGTCGATGACGTGCTCCGGCTGGGGCACATCGCCGGCCACAGCCATCTGCGTTGGGTTGCCACCGCAAATATCCATCACCAGCTGCGTGGCCTGGTCTAGGCCCGGCACCATGAAGGCCGGGTCCACGCCGCGCTCAAAGCGGTATCGCGCATCGGTGATGATGCCCAAATCGCGGCCCGTGCGGGCCACGGTCAGAGGGTCCCACAGGGCGCTTTCAATCAGCACATCAGTGGTGGTCTCGTCGCAGCCGCTTTCCTCGCCGCCCATAATACCGGCGATGCTTTCCAGTCCGCGCTCGTCATAAATGCCGAACTGGCCGTCTTTCAGCGCGTATGTCTTGCCGTCGAGGCCGAGGATCTCGTCACCATCCTTGGCAGCGCGAATTTCCAGCGCGCCCTGCACTTTTGCGGCGTCGAACACGTGGAGCGGGCGCCCGCGGTCGAAGGTCATATAATTGGTGATGTCCACCAGCGCATTGATGGGGCGTAGGCCGATGGCCAACAAGCGCTTCTGCATCCACGCCGGGGATGGGCCGTTCTTCACACCCCGCACGAGGCGCAGGCCGAAGGCTGGGCAGAACTCGGTTGCGTCCGGCGCGATGGTCACGGAGACGGGGCACTCGCCTTCGCCTGGAAGGGCCTGCACGGCGGGGGTCTTGACTTCGCCAATGCCGTAGGCGGCGAGGTCGCGGGCGATGCCGCTGACACCCAGTGCGTCCGGCCGGTTCGGCGTGATACCGATTTCGATCACCGGGTCGTTCAGGCCAGCATAATCGGCAAACGGCGTGCCCACCGGCGCATCGTCCGGCAGCGAAATGATACCGTCATGCTCGTCGGACATTTCGAGCTCGCGCTCCGAGCACATCATGCCGAGGCTCTCGACGCCGCGTATCTTCCCGACACCCAGCGTCACGTCGAGGCCGGGGACATAAGTGCCCGGAGCCGCGAATGCGCCGATCAGGCCTTCCGCCGCATTGGGTGCACCGCACACGACTTGCACGGGCTCCCCCGCACCGGTGTCGACGGACAGCACGCGCAGCTTGTCAGCGTCCGGATGCTTCTCGGCGGATAGCACTTTGGCGATCACGAACGGCTGAAGGGAGGACTTGTCGTCCACCTCTTCCACCTCAAGGCCGATCATGGTCAGCGCTTCGGTGATCTGGTCCAGCGATGCGTCGGTCTCAAGGTGCTCCTTGAGCCAGGAGAGAGTGAATTTCATTTGTCTTGTTTTCTATTCTGCGGCTTGGAGTGGTTCATCCGGAGCGCCCGGAGCTTTCCAGCCCATAAATATGCTTTTGACGGAAATGCCTTCGTCCACATGGTCCCACCAAATACCTTCGAACATCAGTTCGATGGTGTTCAGCTGTTGGTCGGTCGAGCCAGCCAAGAAAGGATACCAAGCCAAAGGTGCGGATACACTTCGTCCGTCGGCAAGCTCGATATGTACAGCGTCGTTGCTGCACCACGCTTTCACGGGGCGCATTTCTTCGGTTTCAAACTTCAAAGAACTCATTGAAAGCTCCGATCCATTCCGCTTTGTGGGTCTCTACTACCTTCAAGATCCGCCGTAGTTCGACGGCAGTGTACCCCTGATTATTTTCCGTCTCCAGAGATCGCAGCCAAACCTTCACTTTCTTGCCATCGTTTACGACGTGAACGTGTGGTGGTTCGCCCCGATCGGATGAATAGAAGCGATATCGGTTGCCATTAAGGATGAGAAGCGTCGGCACTAAGCACTCAAACCCCCAAACAAACTCGGCATGTCCAGCGGCCGGAAGCCGTAATGGCTTAGCCAGCGTGTGTCGGCGTCGAAGAAGGCGCGCAGATCCGGCATGCCGTATTTGAGCATGGCGATGCGGTCGATGCCCATGCCCCAGGCAAAACCCTGCCAGACGTCCGGGTCATAGCCACCGGCGCGCAGGACGTTGGGGTGAACCATGCCGCAGCCGAGGATCTCCATCCAATCGTCACCTTCGCCGAACTTCACCTCATTGCCTGAGCGGTCGCACTGAATGTCGACTTCAAGGCTGGGTTCGGTGAACGGGAAGAAGGACGGCCGGAAGCGCATATTGACGTTGTCGACCTCAAAGAAGGCCTTGCAGAACTCCTCCAGCACCCAGCGCATGTTGGCGACGGTCGCCTGCTTGTCGACCACAAGACCCTCCACCTGGTGGAACATGGGGC
>JBCDIB010000074.1:0-9078 GCA_038749385.1 Pseudomonadota bacterium
CTCTTGGCGGTGCTGCTGATCGGTGAGCAGCTGCAAATCTATCACGGCGTTGCGATGGTGCTGGTGATTGGCGGAGTTTCGCTGGCCCAAAAACAATAGAGCAAAAACAAAAAAGGGCGCCCCCAGCATAAAGGAAGCGCCCTTCGAGTTGTGTGTGAAACCGCAGTTTAGGCCAATTTATGCCCGCTGACGGCCATTTGCGCCTATGAACCAGGCATCTTTATCGGTAGTCCGGCTGACCTCGACGAAGAGGTCTTCGGTGTCGCCATCGCCCGCTTCTTCAGCGGCTTCAGCGGCCTTGCGCACCTTCTCACCAAAATCCTTGAAGCGCTCAACGAGAGCATCGATGTGCTCCTGAATATCGACGATTTCAGTTGGGTACGGCTCCAATGAGCTTTTCTCCGCAGTTACCTGCGCGGTGCCGCGGGCAATGCCACCGAGAATGACGGCGCGCTCGGCCATGGTGTCCACACCATCGCGCAAATTGTCGGCAACGGTGTCCAGCAGCTCATGCACGCCCACAAAGCCGGTACCCTTGAGGTTCCAATGGGCTTGCTTGACAGCAAGTGTCAGGTCGATGGCATCTGCCATGCGGGCATTAAGAAGCTCCACAACTTCATTGCGTGTGTTGTCGTTTAGACCGTGGGCAAAATTCTCTGGCATAGTGTGGCTCCTTCAAAAACGTACAGGCCAGAGGCAATTGCCCCCGGCTCGTGGTTTCAATGGAGCAGCGGCCGATAGGTTCCCCTAGACCGCAAACTTCAATGGTTTGGCTTGAATGATGGCGTCTTCCGCCTTCACCACGGCCCACAGCGACGCGGGCACCGGCGCATCAAGGTACAGAAGCGCGATGGCGTTGCCGCCGGGCGCATCACGGCCAAGGTGGAAGTTGGCGATGTTCACCCCTGCATCACCAAAGTGCTTGCCCAGCAGCCCGATAATGCCAGGCGCATCCTTGTTGGTGGTGTAAAGCATGTGCTCACCAATCTCGGCATCGAGATTAATGCCCTTGATCTGGATGAAACGCGGCTTGCCGTCGGCAAACACGGTGCCGGCAACCGATCTTTCCTGATTTTCGGTTTTGATGGTGATCTTGATGTAACCATCATAGATACCAGTCTTGTCGCGCTTGACCTCCGACACTTTGATGCCTTTTTCCTTCATCTTCATGGGTGCGGATACCATGTTGACGCTGTCACCCACCAATGGCCGCATGATGCCGGCCTGGGCGGCGCTCATCAAAGCGCGGGTGTTCATTTCAGACACGGAACCATCGAAGACGATCTCGATCTCCTTGATCGCGCCCTCCGTAACCTGACCGGCAAATGCTCCAAGCAGTTCCGCCAGTTTGACGAATGGGACAAGACGCGGCGCTTCTTCGGCGGTGATGGACGGCATGTTGAGCGCATTGGAAACCGCGCCGTCGAGTAAATAGTCGGAAATTTGCTCCGCCACCTGCAGCGCCACATTCTCCTGAGCTTCCGATGTGGAGGCACCCAAATGCGGCGTGCACACAACATTGGGCAAGCCGAACAGCGGAGAATCCGTCGCTGGTTCGACCTCAAAAACGTCGAACGCCGCACCGGCCACATGGCCGGCCTTGATGGCTTCCGCCAGGGCCGCTTCGTCCACCAAACCACCCCGCGCGCAGTTCACGATGCGCACGCCCGGTTTCATCTTTGCAATGGCTTGCGCAGAGATGATGCCCTTGGTCATGTCCGTCATGGGCACATGCAGAGTGATGAAGTCGGCACGGGCCAAGAGTTGGTCGAGCTCGACTTTCTCAATGCCCAACTCAACGGCACGCTCATGACTCAGGAACGGATCGAAGGCGACGACCTTCATTTTCAGGCCCAGCGCACGGGCCGCAACGATCGAGCCGATATTGCCCGCACCTATGAGACCCAATGTCTTGCCGGTGATCTCGACACCCATGAATTTGGACTTTTCCCATTTACCGGCCTGCGTGGAAGCATCCGCCGATGGCAGTTGGCGGGCGACGGCAAACATCAGCGCAATGGCGTGTTCAGCCGTGGTGATGGAGTTGCCGAAAGGCGTGTTCATCACGATGATGCCTTTGCCCGACGCCGCCGGGATGTCGACATTGTCGACCCCGATGCCCGCACGGCCGATGACTTTCAGATTGCCGGCAGCAGACAAAATGTCCTCGGTCAGCTTAGTCGCAGAGCGGATGGCGATGCCATCATATTGGCCGATCACTTCCTTCAGCTTGGCTTTGTCCTTGCCAAGGTCGGGCTGGAAATCGACGTCGACGCCGCGATCTTTGAATATCTGAACGGCGGTGGGAGAGAGTTTGTCGGAAACGAGAACGCGCGGTGCCATGGGGCTATCCTTTGCTGCGTGAAAAAAGTGAGCGCGATGCGCTCTTCAGCTCGTCATCCTTGGACTTGATCCGGGGATCATTGTCGTTGGCCGCGAACTGGTGAAAGTTGGACCCTCGGGTCAAGCCCGAGGGTGACGATGTCATGTACTAGGCCGCAGCCTTGAGCGTGGCCTTTTGCTGGGCGAACGCCCAATCTAGCCAAAGCGTCAGGGCTTCAACGTCCGCCGTGTCCACCGTGGCACCGCACCAGATGCGGAAACCCGTGGGGGCGTCGCGATAAGCGCCGATATCATAGGCAACGCCCTCATCATCAAGCACTTTGACGATGGCCTTGGCAAAAGCCGCCTGGGCGTCAGCTGGCAGAGCTGCGACGTCCGGGTCCGCAATGGTCAGGCACACCGATGTGTTGGAGCGCGTGGCAGGGTCAACGGCCAGATTGGCAATCCAATCCGTGCGGTCCACCCAATCATTCAGCGCTTTCGCATTGGCATCTGCCCGAGCCATCATGGCCGGCAGGCCGCCAATGTCTGCAGCCCAGTCCAGCGCGTCGATGCAGTCTTCAACGCATAGCATGGATGGCGTGTTGATGGTTGCACCCGAGAAGATACCTTCGATCAGCTTGCCGCCTTTCGTAAGGCGGAAAATCTTCGGCAAAGGGCGGTCGGGTGTGTATGTCTCAAGGCGCTCCACAGCACGGGGGCTGAGGATCAACACACCGTGGGCCGCTTCGCCACCCAGCACTTTCTGCCAGGAGAAGGTAACCACATCGAGCTTGTCCCACGGCAAATCCTGCGCAAACGCGGCGGAGGTGGCGTCACAAAGTGTTAGCCCTTCGCGGTCAGCGGGGATCATGTTGCCGTTGGGCATACGCACACCGGAGGTGGTGCCATTCCATGTAAAGCACACGTCCCGGTTCCAGTCGATGGACGCCATATCGGGCAGCACACCGTAATCGGCGGTCACGATCTCGCAATCATCGAGACGCAATTGTTTGACGGCGTCGGTCACCCAACCGGCGCCAAAACTCTCCCACGCGACCATGGTCACGGGACGCGCGCCAAGCATGGTCCACATGGCCATCTCATAGGCACCCGTGTCGGAAGCCGGCACGATACCGATGCGATAATCGTCTGGCACCTGCAACACAGCGCGTGTCTTATCGATGGCTTCAGCGAGTTTCGCCTTGCCGATCTTTGCGCGGTGCGAGCGTCCTAAAGACGCGTCGTTCAGTTTGGAGGGCGTCCAACCGGGCCGTTTGGCACAGGGGCCGGACGAGAATTCAGGTCGCGCCGGACGCGTGTCCGGGCGGGCAGTTACATCTGTCATTTAATCCATCCTTACAGATGGGCGCGACCCGTTGGGGGGCCGTGTCCCGCCGACCGCGTTAATGCAGCTCCTCGGCTTAGTCAAATGACAGTTCAACCACACACAGTTGCGCGCACGAAAAAGGGCGGAGGCCGAAGCCACCGCCCTTACCAAAAACAGGTTCTGCAACACTAGAAGTGGTAACGCACACCGATGCGGGCATCGTGGAAGCCCAGAGACTTGGTGTTGTGGAAGACCGTCGGGCTTGGATCGTTGGTCATCTTCACATCATTGATGCGGGTGTATTTATAGCCAATATCCAGCGATGTGTTGTGGCTCAGATCGACGTTGACGCCAGCTTGCAGGTTCCAGGCAAAGTTCCAGTCTTTGGCACCGGCAAATGTCTGCGTGCTGGTGGCATTGTTGACAGCCACGCCGGTGTAGCCCGGGCAATGGGTGTTGGTGGCTGTCACTGCAAAACAGTTGCGCATCAGATTGTAGCCATTGAATGAAGTACGGGCCACACCCAAACCGCCGCCAACATAGGGCGTGACGCCCTTGAATTTACCAAGGTCGATGTAGGCGTTGGCCATGAATTCTGTGGTGTTCAGCTTCTGGTCGGACATGGAATGACATGCGCCTGGCGATACGCCATCACAGGCAATCGCGCCGCTGGTCGAGCCGTGGAACTGGGCACCAAAGCGTTGGTTCACCGTCAGGTCACCGCGGAAATAGTCGCCAAACTTGCGACCCGCGCCAACACCAACAGCGATGCTTTCGGTCATGCGGGCTTTGTCGAGGACGCCACCGGCATAGTTCACATCGCCGATTTTGCTAATGCCAGCGGAGATGTCCCCGCGAAGATACCAGCCGCCGCCATAGTGTTTTGGCGTTTCAGGCACATGGATGACAGGTGGTGGTGGGATCATATCTGCCGCATTGGCGGCGGGGACCACAGCCATGCCGGCCGCCGCAATGGCTGCAACCATGGTCAGGTTTAAAGCGGTTCGAGACATGGATAGTCCTTCCGATTGTCCAACAATATGGCGAACGACATCGCCAACTGTTCGGAAGAATGCCGCCTTTAAGTTAAAACCGGCTTAACCACGCTTTTTTACCGCGTTTGTTAAGTAGCCATCTAGGCCGCAGCACGATCCAGCGATGAAATGATGTCGTTGACCACCGACCGCACAAGGCTCTGGTCGTCGCCTTCCGCCATCACGCGGATCAGCGGCTCGGTGCCAGATGGGCGGATGACAACGCGGCCGGCATTGCCCAGGCGAGACTTGCCATCGGCAATCGCTTCCTGCACCACCGCCGTTTCCAGCGGCTGGGTGCCAGCGGTGAACCGCACATTCTCCAGGATCTGCGGCACGGGCTCAAAGCGGGCGCAGACTTCGGAGACCGGGCGACCTTCCTTCTGCACCACTGCCAAAATCTGCAGCGCTGCAATCAGGCCATCGCCTGTTGTCGAGAAATCCGACAGCACAAGGTGGCCGGACTGTTCGCCGCCCACATTGTAACCGTGCTCGCGCATGTGCTCGACCACATATCGGTCGCCCACGGCCGTGCGGGCGAGGCCCAGATTATTCTCTTGCAGATAGCGCTCAAGACCGAGATTGGACATAACGGTTGCAACGACGCCGCCCGCGGCCAAGCGGCCATCCTTGGCCCAGCTTTCGCCAACAACGGCCATCAATTGATCGCCGTTCACTTCCACGCCGCGCTCATCGACAATGATCACGCGGTCCGCGTCACCGTCCAGTGCGATGCCGATGTCAGCGCGCATCTCCCGCACTTTGTCTGACAATCGATCAGTGTGGGTGGATCCGCAATCGAGATTGATGTTCATACCATTGGGATCAGCACCAATTGTAATGACCTCAGCACCCAATTCCCAAAGGGTGGTGGGTGCCACCTTGTAAGCGGCGCCATTGGCGCAATCGACTACTATCCGCAGGCCATCGAGGCTCATCTTGCGCGGCAAGGTGCGCTTGGCAAATTCAACATAACGGTCGTGAACGCCGTCAATTCGCTTGGCGCGACCAAGCTTGCGCGACTGAGCAAGATATGGCGTCAGATCCTTATCGAGCATCTCTTCGATGCGCTGCTCGGTATTGTCCGACAGTTTGAACCCGTCCGGACCAAACAATTTGATGCCATTGTCGTGGTACGGATTGTGGGACGCAGAAATCATAACGCCGATATCGCCACGCAGGGAACGTGTAAGCATGGCCACGGCAGGGGTGGGGATCGGGCCCAGCAGGAACACATCCATACCCGCAGATGTGAAGCCCGCCACCAGCGCATTCTCGATCATATAACCCGACAGGCGTGTATCTTTGCCGATGACGACCCGGTGGCGATGCTCGCCCCGCTGGAAAGCGATGCCCGCCGCCATGCCAACTTTCATGGCGATATCTGCAGTCATGGCACCCGTGTTCGCTTTGCCGCGAATGCCGTCCGTACCGAAATATTTGCGCCCCATACTCGTCCCCAACTTACGGTTGTCGTTGCACCAGGCCCCCGTCCGACCGGCACATACTCAATTTCAAGTCGCTACGGTTAAAGGCAAAGCGTTCAGATTGCGTTGGGCGACATACTTAACGGAGGGTTTAGCGGTCAAAGCGAGAAGCCACCAACCACGGAGAAATGCAGAGTTGTAACATTTCGTGAGCTTTGCATTGGAAGCACAAAAAAGCCCCGCAGAAGCGGGGCCTTTAAATTTGTATCGAACCGAAAGGATCAGCTCGGTTGCGGCTCCATATCGGGACCGCTTGGCTCCTCACCGCCTTTTGACTTCTTGCCGGCACCGGCAGTCGGCACGGCTGAGCCACGAGATGGTGGCGTGTCGTCGCCCAGATCACGGCTTGGAGGTTTACCTTCGAGCAGTTCTTTGATCTCTTGGCCGGAAAGGGTCTCGTACTCGAGCAAGCCCTGTGCCAGCGTTTCGAAATCATCGTTCTTTTCGGTCAGCACCTTGCGGGCTGTCTCATAACCTTCATCCACCAACGCCTTGATCTCGGCATCAATGATGTTGGCGGTGGCCTCCGACACATTACGGCTTTCCTGAACGGAGCGACCAAGGAACATCTCCTGCTGGTTTTCGCCGTAGGCTACCTGGCCCAGCTGGTCGGAGAAACCCCATTGGGTAATCATGGCACGGGCGAGCTTGGTGGCCTGCTCAATGTCAGATGATGCACCGGAGGTGATATTCTCTTTGCCGAATTTCAGCTCTTCCGCCACGCGGCCGCCCATCATGATCGCAAGACGCGAGGTCATATATTTGTAGCGCATGGAATAGCGGTCACCCTCCGGCAGCTGCATTACCATGCCCAGCGCGCGGCCACGCGGAATAATGGTCGCTTTGTGCACAGGGTCGGACGACGGCACGTTGAGGGCGAGAATGGCATGGCCGGCTTCATGATAGGCCGTCAGTTCTTTCTCTTCCTGACTCATGGCGGCGTTGCGGCGCTCGGCACCCATCATCACCTTGTCCTTGGCGTCCTCAAACTCCTGCATGGTGACGAGACGTTTGTTGCGCCGGGCGGCAAGCAGCGCGCCCTCATTGACGAGGTTCATCAGATCGGCACCGGAAAATCCGGGCGTACCACGGGCGATGACTTTCAGGTCAACATTTGGCGCAACGGGCACATTTCGCACATGCACTTTCAAGATCTGCTCACGACCCATGACGTCCGGATTAGGCACAACCACCTGACGGTCGAAACGACCCGGCCGCAGCAGCGCAGGGTCCAGAACGTCGGGACGGTTGGTGGCGGCGATCAAAATGATGCTTTCATTCTGCTCAAAGCCATCCATCTCCACCAGCAACTGGTTGAGCGTTTGCTCGCGTTCATCATTGCCGCCACCCATACCGGCGCCACGATGGCGACCGACGGCGTCGATCTCGTCAATGAAAATGATGCAAGGAGCGTTCTTCTTGGCCTGCTCAAACATGTCGCGCACACGGCTGGCGCCCACGCCCACGAACATCTCCACAAAATCCGAACCGGAAATTGTGAAAAATGGCACATTGGCTTCGCCGGCAACGGAACGGGCCAACAGTGTCTTACCGGTGCCCGGAGGGCCCGAAAGCAGCACGCCGCGTGGAATCTTACCGCCCAGGCGCTGGAATTTCTGGGGGTCGCGAAGAAATTCGACGATCTCTTCAAGATCGTCTTTGGCTTCTTCCACGCCCGCCACATCGGCAAACGTCACGCGGCCATGGGCTTCTGTCAGAAGTTTGGCTTTGGATTTGCCAAAGCCCATGGCTTTATTCCCGCCGCCCTGCATCTGACGCATGAAGAAAATCCATACCCCCAAAATGACGATCAGCGGCAGCCATGAGAACAAAACACCAAGCAGAGGGGAGCCACGGTCTGGCGGCGACACATTGATGTTCACACCGCGGTCAGACAGCGTTTGCACAAGGTTGGGATCGTCTGGGGCGAACGTCTCAAACACCTGCCCGCTCGACGTTTGACCGACAATTGTCTGGCCCTGAATTTCAACCGACTGCACACGACCGGCGGCGACATCTTCCAGGAACTGGGAGTATGACACTTCCGACGACGGAGTGTTTTGAGTGGGGCCTTGGAACAGGTTGAACAGGGCAACCAGCAGCAAGATGATGATCGCCCAAAGGGCATAGTTCCGGATGTTGGGGTTCATGCGTCGATCCTTCGGAGCCGGTTGGGGAACGCCGGTGGCTTCTGTACGTGGCACGGCGGCGCTCACACGCCTGGGTAATTACCAAAGAACATAGGCACGTCACCGCAGGCTGCCAAGGTGCGGGCCGCACGATGCGGCAATAGTTCCGCTTATCGTGAATGGCCGAAGCGTTGGCTTAAACGACGTGTTCCATGTGGGCGATGATAGCCGCCTCCACGGGTGTTCGCCACGAGCAGTCGCCGACACGTGAATGGACGTCACGCCACGCAATGGCACGAACAGCGCTTGACGGCAAATCGCTTGCGTCGATCGTTACATTTTCAGGTGGCGAAAAGCTGGCATCACGCACTTCCGGATAGATGAGAACTTCGCGGTGACGGCGGCAGTCAAAGACCACACCACCATATGCGAACCCCACACCATCGCAGCACAGTTTACGCACATCACGCACAAAGGAGCCACCATCGGCCCGGCGCGGTGCCGACCCTAAAGCCGCCACCGCGCACCCCAATACCTAGCGGCGCACAGCGTCCGGCGCAGCTGCCAGTTCCGATGTCAGAATGCGAAAATGGTGCTTGCCGACGCGCAGGTGCGCTTTGATCCAGGCCAGTGCCTCGCGCTCCACATGCTCTCGCCAGCGCTGCGCAACTGGCCGAAAAGCAACCAACGGGCCTTCATCGCTTTGCACCAACTCATTGCGTACGCGAACACGCTCGAACTTGGGATTTTGGTTGGATGGATCCTCGATCCAAATC
>JBCDIB010000075.1:0-9040 GCA_038749385.1 Pseudomonadota bacterium
GAGGTTTTGTTCAAACCATCAGTGGTTTTCATCTTCTTGGCCATAAAGGTCATTTCATCCGTGTGTGGGCGATATCCAATAACGCAGATCACTGCATCCAGTTGCGTCTTGTATGCGTAAGCTTAGCTGAACAAATGCTGAATACCCGAGGTGCTCGTTTGTATCACCTCACCCATGGTCATTTCAACGCTTGGTGCTCTCACCAATTCGTCAACCACTCAATTGTGACGGGTCGGTGGCCAACTGATGGTTCGCACGCGCGGCTGTATGTGAAAACAAAACAATTGAGGCTCTAATGCCATGAATATGCTCTCGACGAACTTCTGGCTCTTGTCATTTCTTGTCACGCTGGCGGCGTTCATCGTCGTCTGGGTGGCCAGCGTTCGCACGAAAGATGCCGGAGTCGTGGACTTTTATTGGGGGCCTGGTTTCGCAGTCACCGCATGGCTTGGTGTCTTGGTGTTGGGCAATGCCGGTTTCGGCACGCTGATCTTCGCTGCCGCAGTGACGTTGTGGGCCGGACGACTGGCTACGCACCTTATTGTACGTCACATGGGCTCAGCGGCAGAAGATGGCCGCTACGCAGCAATGCGTGAAGCGGGCGGTGCGTCATTTTGGTGGGCCAGTCTGTTCAAGATTTTCGTGCTTCAAGCGATCATTCACTGGCTGGTGCAGTTCCCGGTGATCGCCACTATGGCTTCCGACACAATTGCCGCGGCTGGCACATTGCTTTGGCTGGGTATGGCGTTGTTCGCACTCGGCTTCACGGTGGAAACAGTCGCCGACGCGCAGCTTGCGCGCTTCAAGGCCACCCCTGACAGCGCGGGTAAGCTTTTTGACGGCGGCCTTTGGGGCGTCAGCCGGCATCCCAATTATCTGGGTGAGATGATCGTTTGGGTGGGCCTTGCATTGGCCGCTTTTGGCCTCACCGGCTCTTGGCTGGTGTGGATAGGGCCTGTGGTTTTGGCCGTGGCAATGTTTGGCGTTTCTTTGCCCCTTACCGACGCGCATTTGCGCCAGACGCGTCCGGACTTCGACGCCTATGCCCAGCGGGTCCCCGCAGCGCTGCATATGGGCGGCAAATCGAAAGGGTCTGTGCCAGCCGAGTGAGCTTTCTGGGAGGAAAATTACTCACCCGGCCCCGCACAATGATCCCGACGCCTACAGGCGATAGAGGATCTGGTCTGTCCAGAAGCGCTCGAGGCGTTGCAGACTTTTGTTGAGGCGTGAAAATTCGTCCTCGTTAAAGCCGCCCACCTGGCCAATGGACATAAGATGCCGGTCATACAGATCGTCGACGATCCGGGCGACTTCCATCCCCTTGTCGGTCAGGCTCACCCGCACTGCGCGCTTGTCGACCTTGCTTTTCTCGTGGTTGATGAAACCCAGTTCCACCAGCTTTTTGAGATTGTAGCTCACGTTGGAGCCCAGATAGTACCCACGGCTGCGCAATTCGCCTGCCGTGAGTTCGTTGTCGCCAATATTTGCCAACAGCAACGCCTGAATGGCGTTGATGTCATTGCGGCCGTGGCGGTCGAATTCGTCTTTGATGACATCAAGCAGACGGCGGTGCAGCCGCTCCACGAGTGTCAGTGCCTCCATATAAAGTGGACGGATGGTGCCGTCCCCCTCCGGTGCTTCACCGACCCAGTCTGAAGGCCGGACAGCCTTTGCAGCATTACTCATTACAATTGCCTCTCTGTGCGGGTGTTTTGGTTTTTTATGATCACCCTTGCGGACGTTTGTAGCGCATACGTCTAAAACTCGACTTAAAAGGCACGATGAAAATTCAATTTACATGCCGGCACGCGTTGACGAAGCGTTCAGCAAGCGTGGAGTCCGCTTGGTAACCTAGAGCTTTGCGGTGGCCGCTATCGTCAACTGAGGCGCTGTTGGCGCTCCACCAATTTCAGGCGCACCCAGACAAAGCCGAACGTCAGCAGGCAAATGACGTGAAAACTCGCCAGAGCGGGTCGGGCCTCAAACCTGTCGGCAAAGATGGCGAAGACGCCAAGCTGAAAGACCGTCAGCGCCAGCCAAAGCACAACACCCCACGATGAGAGCATCCACAGCCCCACTGACGCCACCGGGCCGAGCACAGCCATAACCAGGGTTGCCACGCGCCAATGGGTGGGCATGAGATCAAACCGCCAACCGGCCACTCCAATATCCAGATCCGCCACTTCCCCTACGCCGACTATGCGCAACCATGCCACCGCGCTGAGCGCCAGAAGCGCCACCGCAATGGTGCGCAGCAACAGATCATGGAAGCGGTGGTAAAGTGTGCGTTGGGGCGGTTGGAAGCTGTCGATGAACATGGCCCTGTTTGCCCAATGCAAAAGGCGCTTGGCAAGCACGCAATCGTCAATAGACGTATCGCTCGGACCGCGCGGGTGCCATAAGGTCCCTCAAAGACTACAAATTCGAGCGCGCTATGACAAAACCACACCTGTCCCCTTCCATAGACGAAATCACCAGCCACCAGCGCCTGCGCCGCACGCGCCGCCACCCGTGGAGCCGGGCTCTGGTGCGCGAAAACCATATCACACCGGCGGATCTGATCTGGCCGATTTTCGTGATCGAAGGGCACAACGTCACTGAGCCGGTGTCAGCCATGCCGGGCGTTGAGAGAATGTCGGTCGACCGGGCGGTGGAAGCGGCCCGAATGGCGGCGAGCCTGGGGGTGCCGGCGGTGGCCATCTTCCCTAATACGCCGCCAAACCTGCGCTCAGAAGAAGGCGAAGAATCCTGCAATCCAGAGAATCTCGTGTGCCGCGCCACCCGGGCCATCCGCGAGGCAGGCATTGAAATTGGCATCATGCTGGATGTGGCCCTCGATCCTTACACCACCCATGGACATGATGGCGTTTTGCGCCCGGGGGGGCTTGTGGGCGGCCACACGGGCTTGCGCGGCAATCAGATCGTTGGAAATGACGCGACGGTGGAAATCCTGATCAGGCAGTCATTGAACCAGGCAGCAGCGGGCGCTGATATTCTGGGGCCGTCCGACATGATGGCCGGCAGAATAGGTGCCATCCGCCGCGCGCTGGACGCAGAAGGCCGGCAGGACGTGATGATGATGAGCTATGCGGCCAAATATGCGTCGGCTTTCTATGGCCCCTTCCGCGAGGCCGTGGGGGCGTCTGACCATCTGAAAGGCGACAAAAGCGGTTACCAGATGGACCCGGCCAACGGCAAAGAGGCCATGCGCGAAATTGCCAAGGACATTCAGGAAGGCGCCGATATGGTGATGGTCAAACCCGGTATGCCGTACCTCGATATCATCGCCCGCGCCGCCGACACCTTTAACGCGCCTCTGTTCGCCTACCAGGTTTCCGGTGAGTATTCGATGATCCACGCCGCCGCCGCAAATGGCTGGATAGACGGCGAAAAAGCCATGTGGGAAAGCCTGACGGCCTTCAAACGCGCGGGGTGCGATGGGATACTGACATATTTCGCACCGGTGGTGGCGCAGCGGCTAAACGGCTAAGCCTGATATGGACATCGTGCTGGCCAGGACGTTTCTTGAAGTGCTGGCGGTTGGTAATTTTCAAGCCGCAGCCCAAAACCTTTATGTGACGCAGAGCGCGGTAAGCCTGCGTATCAAGAAACTGGAAACAGAGCTCGGTCGCCCTGTGTTCACCCGCACAAAAAATGGCGCGCAGTTGACGCCTGCGGGGGAACAATTCGAGCGGTTCGCCAGATCCATGGTGCGTTTGTGGGAAGAAGCACGCTACCAGGTGGCGGTGCCCCCGGGCTTGGAGAGCCTGCTGCTTATTGGCTGCCAATATTCTCTTTGGCCCAGATTAGGGATGCAGTGGCTCCGGGCAATTGAAACTGAAATGAGCACCACCGGCATCCGCGCAGAAGTGGGTATGCCGGACCGCTTGCTACGAATGATGACCGACGGGCTGCTGGACATTGCAGTCATGTACACCCCGCAATTGCGGCCAGGGCTAGAGGTTCGCCCGCTGCTCGATGACACATTGGTGCTGGTATCTACCGACCCCGATTATCCATCGGACCTGGACGAGCGTTACATCTCAATAGATTGGAGCCCGGAATTTCGGTCGCTTCAAAGCGCACATTTTTCCAAAGACCTTATGTCCCGGGTCACGCTGGCCTTGGGAAGCCTGTCCACCCTTTACGTAATTGCAAACGGGCGCGCTGCCTATTTTCCGGCTCGAGTGGTGGAAGAGCAGGTGGCAGCAGGCACCCTGCACATCGTCGCCGATGCTCCGGCATTCCCCTTCCCCGCATATGTGGTGTGGAACCCTGAAAAGGACGTGGCGCAAACCAACCAAGCGATAGCTCTGCTTCATCGAGTGAGTGAAGTGGCCGACCGCCAACAACACGAATTGGTGGATGCAGCCGGGGTAACGGAAATCGACGATGGACTGGTGCCTGACGGGCAAGCCCAAGGCGACCAGCCAAGCTCAAAGTATATCTAAACCTCATGCAAAGCATGATTATTTAGCGTTTGTCTCAAATAAAATTATCGAGCAATCACCAGTTGTCAGGGCGATTGATGGCGCCCCCTCGCAACAGCTTCACCACCCGGTGAGGCACTTTGAGAAAGGCAACTAAAATGAGAAACTCTCTGGTCCTCGGCGCAGCCGCATTTGCATTCGTGTCCGCCATGGGCGTTGCCCAGGCAACCGAAACGAAACGCACACAGCTGGGAAGCCTGTCCTGCGACGTGTCCGGCGGCATTGGCCTGATCCTCGGTTCATTGAAATCCGTCAATTGCACGTTCACCAATGCCGACGGTTCTGTGGACACCTACACCGGCAAGCTGAACAAGTTTGGCTTGGATGTCGGCATCTCCGGCGAGAGCGTAATGAAGTGGGTCGTGTTCACACCTGTCGGCAATGAAATCGGGTCGAAGGCTCTGGCAGGTAAATATGGCGGCGTGAGCGCCGGCGCCTCGTTGGGTATCGGCCTCGGCGCAAATGCCCTTGTGGGAGGCTCGGGCAAAAAGATCGGCCTTCAGCCGATTTCCATCGAAGGCAAGACGGGGCTGAATGCCGCCATCGGTGTGGCTGAGCTTACGCTCAACGCATCATAGGCCTCTATAGCTTGCTTCGACGTCGGCCGCCCGCCGCCCGGGCGGTCGACACTTATCAGCAAAAATCGCAACCAGACTGCGCTGAAAATTAAACCTTACAGGGTGAGCTATGGTACCCACCGGACTTCACCCCATATGGATGGCCGTACGGCAAACGCAAATGCGCTGGATCGCAACCCACACAACTGCACTCGCAAGGGCTAAATCGATGTTCTCAACATTATCCCGTTCTGCATGTTCCCGCTTCCTTGGACGGTCCTTGATGGGCGCAGGCTTTGCTTTTTCAGCATCGTGCCTGCCCGCACTGGCGGCGGATCCAGCCCCCGTGGATGCCGCTCCCCTTGTGCCGGTCGAGCAGACCAAACCTGGCAATTCCATCCAGTTCGAGTTGGGTGCGGGTGCCGGCGTTGGTGCCGCCTACGAAGGTTCGAAGGATTTCATATTTTCGCCAGTACCTGTGATCCGTTTACGGGGGTTGGATTTTGGCCGCCTGTCCTTTGGCGGCGGCAAAACGACCGGCTTTCTTGCGGCGCCGTCCTTCCGCATTCTTAGCAAGCGCACCGCTGCTGACCATCCAGAACTCGCTGGCATTCCAGACCTTAAGGCATCTTATGAAGTCGGTCTGAAAGCGGGTTATGAATGGCAATATGCCCGTGCCTTCGTGCAAGGCCGCTATGGCTTTGGCGGTCACAAGGGCTTTGTTGGGGAAGCCGGCGCAGACGCAATCATTCGCCCCGATCCATCGCTGAGCATATCGGTTGGCCCGCGCATAAGTTTTGCTGATGACAAATATGCTGACTATTATTTCTCGACGCCGCTGACAGCGGTGAGCCTTGCCCCGTACGATGCTAACGGCGGTATCAAGTCTGCCGGTGTCGCCGTGAAAATTCGGAAAGACTTCAACGACAATTGGGCCGCGGAGGCCGAAGCCTCCTACGACCGTCTTGTCGGAAATTTCGCCGCCTCACCCATCGTGCAAGCGGGCAGCGCAAACCAATATGGTGCCAGCGTTTCGCTAATCCGCAAGTTCAACTTCTCGTTCTAGCCGTCCCCCAGCCTGTCCTGAGCCTTGCCCGTTTGGGCAGGCTGGCCACACATTGGCAGCAGCAGCTCGATAGTTTCATCATTGAGGTCTTTGCGCAGGTCGCGGTCCTTGACCACCGGCACGAACCGGCCGGTTTCAGATGTTTTAAGATAGACCGATACCAGCAGTTCGCGCAGCTGCCAGTCGGAGGTGCGGCACAGGCGCGGCATGGCTGACAGCGACCCCTGTTTGCGCTCACCATCAGCGGTAAAGCGCAGAGCCCGCAAGGCCTGGAACCTGGCAATATCCTCGCGTTTAAGCCGATAGGACACGACCCGAGCTCCCGGCCGCTGCTGAGAAACGAGTGCTGGATCCGTTTTGGCCGCGCCCGTCTCCTCCATCAGAAAACGGCCCGTCTGGGACTTATTGGGGTCATCAGGGTTTGAGATGATCATCGTCAGAAGAGCGCCGTCGGCAGCACTTTGCACGCCGTCGGGCACCCGCACCGCCACTGCAAGCTGTGACACATCTGTGGTTTCAAAGTCGATCCGGGCCAGAGAGGGAATGGAGGTGACGGGCGTGCCCATGCAACCCGTCAGCGCCACCACCGCTACAGCAAAGGCTGCAGCGGTAAATTGATGTTTGCCCATTTGCTCAAAAGCTCCGTGTCAGGCCGATGCGGATCTGGCCAGACGCGTCATTGACCTTGCGGTTTGTGCCAGCGAAGCTGATGTCATTCTGCTCACCAAAATGGGTGTAGATGCCTTCGCCCCTCACAGACCACTGGTCATTGAGGGCATACTCAACCCCTGCACCAATGGCGACGCCAGCACGCCAATTGACGTCCGTGTTCGCCACTGTGTTGGGACGCACCTCAAAATTCGAGACCGCAAGACCCGCAGTGCCAAAGAAAAGCGCATTGCCTGCCTCCACACCGGCCCGAAGCCATGCGGTGCCCAGAAAACGACCGCGGCGCTCAAAAGTGCCGAGGGTGGGATCAGTGAATGTAGTGCCTTTTCCGGTGAAAACGGCATCCGCTTCAAAGCCCCAAATGAAATTGCCCGGCCCATCGAAATTGTAACCTGCATATATGCCGGGGGTGATGGTCGCCACGCCTTCCGAAAAATCTGCAAGCCCCAAACCGCGGTCGATCTTTGTATCCCGCAGCAGGGCACTGACGCCCACGCCTGCATAAATGCCCTGCCACCGGCTTGATGCAGTGACCGCAGGCGGCGCAGGTGAAAACACATCGCGCGGCGCGGGCACATTTGCCCCAAAGGCCACAGACTGACCGAGCAACGCGAACGATGCAGCTGCGCCAAACGCAAGCCAAGCTGCTTTTTGGGCAGCTTGTGAACCGAACAAATTGGGGGTGAACGCCCGAGGGCGAGCTGTCCGTAGAGACATTTCTTACTCCAAAGGATAAATTAGGCCTTGATTGGCGTGCATTTCTTATTGTAAAACAATAATTAATGTAAACCTTAAAATGAGGAATTGCTGTGAACATTGATTTCACGAGACAAAAGGCTGAGCCGGTCCGCCACGCTTTGCCGCCCAACGCGCAAAGGCTGGTGCGTATAGCCGCATGGGTGCCAATGGTGGTGTTGGGCCTGTTGATTTTTCTTTTTGGCTATCTGGTGTGGGCTTTCGCTGGCGGCAGCACGGACCCGGCCGATATGGCAGCCACCATTTTTGGTATGGAGACTGAGCAAGCCAAGCTGATGCTGCCCGAAAATCAGAGCGTGGTTGGCATCGTCACAGTAGTCTGGATACTGTCATTGTCGTCTATCATCGTCGCGCTGATACTCAGCTTTCAGCTGCTGCGGGGCTATGCGACGGGACGTATTTTCCACCTTCATCAAGCCGTGCGCCTGCGCCGCATCGGCTGGATGATGGTCGTGGCAGCGCCCATGATGATCTTTGGCACGACGATTGGCCACTATCTGCTCGGCCGCGCGATAAATCCCGAAGCCACCACGGTTTCCATAGGCATCCAGCACATTCACCTGCTGATGGTGGCCTTTGGCTTGCTCATCGTGGTTGTGGGGCACGTTATGCGCACAGCGCTGGCGATTGCTGAGGAGAATGAGAATTTTGTCTGATCCTCACAAAAACGCCCGACCCAACGCCATGTCCACCGGGGGTGCGCCATGCCAATCATTGTAACGCTCGACGTGATGCTGGCCCACAGGAAGATGCGCTCCAAACAATTGGCGGAGCATGTGGGCATAACCGAACAAAACCTGTCTTTGCTCAAGTCCGGCAAGGTCAAAGGCATTCGCTTTGAGACGCTGAACAAGATTTGCGAAGCGCTTGAGTGCCAGCCGGGAGATCTGTTGCGGTTCGAAGACGTAGAAGAGAACACGTGACACACGCAACTTCGTGAGCGGAGTTGAAACCAGTTGTGCAACCAAATCCGCCGGCTTGCCGTATTGATGTCACACAACAAACAGACCGGACAAGAAGTTCGGCGAATGACAGCAAGGAACGGAAACATGCGTAGCGACACCCCCCGCTTTAAGGCAACTGAAAACCGAAAGGACGGCCGTGCCGGCTCTGCTGACCGTATGGCGCGCCGCGAGTTTCTTATGCTTGGAGCTGCGGCTGCGACCATTGGCGTCGCTGCCGTGGCCTCAACCGTCGAGGCCTTGGCGCTTCAACCCGATGCCACAGATGATGTAGCCGCAGGACCGGTGGAATTGCCGACCACTGACGAGGGCTGGATGGCACTGACAGAGGCGCAGTGGCGCGAAATTCTCTCGCCCGCCGCGTTTTACGTCTTGCGCGAGGAAGGCACCGAGCGGGCCTTTAGCCATGAGCTCAACGATGAAAAGCGCACCGGCGTGTATCATTGCGGTGGGTGCGACCTGCCCGTCTATCCGTCCAGCACAAAATATGACAGCGGAACCGGCTGGCCGAGCTTCTACGCACCGGTGAGCGAAGCAGCC
>JBCDIB010000076.1:0-8994 GCA_038749385.1 Pseudomonadota bacterium
CGTCCGACAATTCAGATATGCGGTTGTGACGGATGTAGGGGACGTCTGGAACGGTAAGGGGAGCGTTGCCAGATCGAGGTTCAACAGCGATACCACGACGACCGAATTGCGCGTTCATGATGCAGGCCCTCAACAAATGAAGTTTGGCGAAAGCTAACCCAAAGTTTTTAACCCCGGGCTAATTGGCCATTTTCAATTGTCAGCAAACAAGGGCTGCTCCACCGGGTCCTAAATCGTTCCCACCGTCTTCAACTTGATCGACGGATATATCTCCGCCTGGCTCATCACCACCGTGTGGGTGCGGAAGCGCTCAACGATGGAGCGGACGTAGGGCCGGATCATGGGGCTGGTGAGGATAACCGGCACTTCTCCGATGGCAGCTGCATTCTCAAAACCCTGGGTTACCGCAGGCACAAACTCTTGCAGCTTGGAGGGCGCCATGGCCAGTTGACGCTCATCGCCATCACCGATCAGGCTTTCGGCGAAGGCAACTTCCCAAGCGCCCGTCAGGTTCAGCACCGGCAGATAGCCGTTTGGCGACATGTGGGCAGCACAAATTTGACGCCCGATGCGCGACCGCACATGCTCCGCAATGGCCGACGGTGTGCGGGCGAAGGCGGAGGCTTCGGCAATGCCTTCGAGAATGGTTGACAGATCGCGGATGGAAATGCGCTCTGTGAGCAAAATTTGGAGCACACGCTGAATGCCGGACACAGTAATCTGAGCGGGCACCAGATCTTCCACCAGCTTCTGATGCGCGTCCGGCAGTTCCTTGAGCAGCTTCTGCACATGGGCATAGGACAGAAGATCCGAAATATTGTTCTTGATGGTCTCGGTGAGGTGCGTGGAAATAACGGTTGCAGGATCGACCACTGTGTAGCCGGAATCCTCGGCCTGGCTGCGGTGGCGCCCGTCCACCCATTTGACCGGCAGCCCGAAAGTCGGCTCCACAGTCGCCTGCCCCGGCATGGCAATATTGCCGCCGCTGGGGTCCATGACCATGAATTGCCGCGGATATACCGTGCCACGTCCCGCCTCAACTTCCTTGACGCGGATCACGTAATCATTGCCTGAAAGCTGGATATTGTCCTGCAGGCGGACCGACGGCATCAAAAAGCCCATCTCGGTGGCCAGCTGCCGGCGCAGGGCCTTGATCTGGTCCGTGAGCAGATTGCCGATCGCTTCCTTATCCTGCTCATTTTCATTGATGAGCTGCACCAGCGAGTAGCCAAGCTCCAGGCGTAGCTCGTCAATCTTCAGCGCCTTTTCTATCGGCTCTTCGGCTTCCTCCGTGTCGGCCGCCGCCGCCTTCGCCACACTTTCCGCCTGCGCTTCAATCTTGGCCTTCTCCTGACTGCGCGTCAGCACCCAGGCGAAATAACCGGCGCCACCGCCAAGCCCCAGAAACACCAGCGTTGGCATGCCCGGCAGCATGGCCATGATCATCATCACAACCGCCGACATGCCCAGCGCTTTAGGATAGCCAGACAGTTGTGCCACCAGCGCTTTGTCGGCCGCACCTTTTACGCCAGCTTTCGACACAAGCAGGCCAGCTGCGGTGGAAACGATCAGCGCGGGTATCTGGCTCACCAACCCATCACCCACGGTCAGCAATGTGTAGTTGGAGGCTGCTTCATTAAAGCTCAAATCCATCTGGCCGACGCCGATGATGATGCCGCCAATGACATTGATGAATGTGATGAGAATGCCGGCAATGGCATCGCCCCGCACGAATTTCGACGCACCGTCCATGGCACCGAAAAAAGAGCTTTCGTCTTCGAGGTTCCGGCGGCGCATTTTCGCTTCATCGTCGGAGATAAGCCCCGCCGACAAGTCGGCATCGATGGCCATCTGCTTGCCCGGCATGGCGTCCAGGGTGAAGCGCGCAGCTACTTCCGCGATGCGGCCCGAACCTTTGGTGATGACGACGAAGTTCACAATGACGAGGATCGCAAAAACGATGATCCCGATCACGAAATTGCCGCGCATGACGAAGTTGCCAAAGGCCTCAATCACATTGCCCGCAGCCGAGGTGCCATTGTGGCCCTCCGACAGGATCAGCCGTGTGGACGCCAGATTGAGCGAGAGGCGCAGCATTGTGGCGATCAGCAGGACAGTCGGGAAAGACGAAAACTCCAGCGGCCCCTGAATGAACAGCGCCGTCATCAGCACCATGACAGACAGGATGATGGACACGGCCAGAAACACATCAAGCAAAATGGCAGGCAGCGGCATGATCAAAATGACGAGGATCGTCATCACGCCAGCTGCCAACAAAATATCGGCACGGCGGGCGTAATCTATCAGATCGCCCAGCTTGCCGACGCCGCCCAGACGCGGCGCAACACCGGGCTGCACGCCGGATGTGGGTGCCGTAGGAACCGGAGTTACACTTCCTGCCGTCACATCGCTCATCAGCTGCGCATCGCCCCAACCCATTGAGCAGCGCCAAAAACCAGCGGCGACCACAAATGGAATGGGCCGCGACCACCGCGACCCTTACCCGGCAATTTTTGCCCAGTTTATGGTTAATGGCGCGTTAAGCACTGGCGATGGAGCGGCTCAAAAAGGCGTTTTCCAGCGGCAGCCGGGGCGGCCTTATCCGTCAGACTGCGCCCACACGTCAAAGGCGGTGCGGAAGACGTCCGTTCCGCGGGCACCCTTTTCCAAGGTCAGCAAGGCCCGGCGGCCTGTGGTGTAAGCAACCGGCAAATCTATCCATGGCCGTTCGCGCATGATCTGGATGTTAGCTGCCTCAGCCTCCGGCAGATCGTAAAGTGCAACGATAAAGAACGTATCGGAGATTTTAGCAGGCTCGGCGATGAGTGCGTTGCCCTGTTGCTCTTCAGTCGGCTTGAACACCACCTGACGAACAGATTCGATCCCATTGCCCGAAAAACCGTCCGGTAAATCAAACAAAATATCTATCACATGGCTGGCCGATAGCGTTTCGTCGAGATTCTTGCGCAGCACCATTTTCACACCGATTCCCAGCTCATCAACGCTGATATCAGCTTCAACCGTGGGCAGACCGTCACGGTCTCCATTTGACCAGATGACGCTGCCCGGCACCCGCGTAGTGCCTTCCGTGCCGCCATTTTCAACGTAGAAGAATGCACGCTGTGCAACTGTGGCTCCCGCCGGTGCAGCATCCTCGGCGGGCGGCGCTACAGCGGCCTGATCGCCATCGCCTGGCTCAGCCGGAACTGTAAATTGCACGCCATTTTCGTCCACCACCACATCACCGGGCTGCGGCTCATCAAGCCCGCCATCGGTGTCAAAATCAGGAGACGGCAAACCCTCGCTCGGCCCCTCTATTGTTGGGTCCGCCGGGTCAGCCGGAACCAGTGTGGGGTCGGGGGTTGGTTCAACAATTGGCTCCGCCTCAGTGGTGGAACCGTCCGCGCCCAAGCGTTCGCCAAACTTGGTTTCGTCTTCTTCCGGCGCAGGGTCGGCGGTCACCTCCGTGGTGGTGGCAGCGGGCACCGTTTCCTGGTCGCCAGCCGATGCATCGCCATCAGGCGCTATGCCAAGGAACGGTATTTCAAGCCCGGGGACCAGCTGCTGCGCGATCCCGTTGAGACCACCAGGCGCCTGTGACGCAGCAAACGCGCCGCCAAGCAAAACTAGCAACACAAACAGGAAAGCGAATAGCCCTTTTCGACTGCGCTTCTTGGGTTGTTTGGCAAAGGCCGCTGAAGGTTTGGTAGCGGGCTCGGCTGCAGGGGCCATTGGTGCTGCCGCCGGCGGCGGCGGCGCTGGGGCAGTTGGTGCCGCCGGCCCGGGAACGGTCGATGACTGCGAATTGGACGAGCCGGAGAAAGAACCCAATGTAGCCGGAGCCGCAGCACTGGCCGCAGGCGCAGAAGCCTGCGGCGGCTCGGGTGTTTGGGGGGGCGAAGGCACATCAACCGATGGAGCGGATGGCCCTGATGGCAGACCAAGTTCAGCTTCCAGATCACCAAGAATATCATCTTCAGCTGGAAGAACGAGCTCCGGTGGAGCTTGCTCCGCCTCAACGTCCACAATGGCGGTTTCGAGGTTTGCAACTTCGGCTTCTATGCGCTCCAGCGGCAGGGCGGGCTGCATGGCTTCGAGTTGTCGACGAATGGTGGCCCGGGCCTTGTCATACACCTTGGTACGTATCTCGGGCGTGTTGGTGGGCAGGCCTGCGAGGGTCTTTTTCAGTACGGCGTGATAGTCGGGCATATTAAACTCTGTACTTTCGGCGTGGAATGCACCGACCTTTTCAAGGTTGGTGTCACGTCTTTGCGGACAATTTTAGGCCTAACTGCCCACAAAATGTGACTTTACCGAAGGCTAATCCTGAAAAGGGTCTTGGACAAGTATCGTGTCGTCGCGCTCCGGGCTTGTCGACAACATCGCAACCGGTGCGCCTATCAGCTCTTCCACATGCCGCACATATTTGACCGCTTCAGCAGGCAGGTCAGACCAGGTACGTGCGCCCTCAGTCGAGTCTTTCCAACCCGGCATGCTTTCATAAATCGGCTCAACACGTGCCTGCCGCCCCTGGCTGGCAGGCAGATAGTCCAGAACCTCGCCATCAAGTTTGTAACCAATGCAGATTTTGATTTCGTCCATGCCGTCGAGCACGTCGAGCTTTGTCAGGGCGATACCGTGCATACCGTTGGTGGCCACCGCCTGGCGCACGGCCACAGCGTCGAACCAGCCGCAGCGGCGCTTACGGCCGGTCACAGTACCAAACTCGTGGCCCCGTTCGCCGAGGCGCTGACCCACATCATCGTCCAGCTCTGTGGGAAAAGGCCCCTCGCCCACCCGCGTGGTGTAAGCCTTGGTGATGCCCAAAACGTAATCGATGGAGCCCGGTCCCACACCGGAGCCTGCAGCGGCCTGGCCAGCGCAGGTGTTAGATGACGTCACAAACGGGTAGGTGCCGTGGTCAATATCGAGCAACGTGCCCTGCGCACCTTCAAACAAGATGCGTTTGCCCGCCCGGCGCTTGGCGTCCAGCAGTCGCCACACGGCCTCACGATATGGCAGCAGCCTGTCAGCCACTTCCAGCAATTCATCCAGCAATGTCTGCGTTTCCATTGCCTCGAAACCCAGGCCCTTGCGCAATGGGTTGTGGTGCGCAAGCAGGCGGTCAATCTTGGCCACCAGCGTATCAGGGTTCTCAAGATCCATCACGCGGATGGCGCGGCGGCCCACCTTGTCTTCATAGGCCGGGCCAATGCCCCGGCGGGTCGTGCCGATCTTTGTACCTGAAGTCGCGGCATTCTCGCGGATTGCGTCCAGCTCACGGTGGAGCGAAAGAATAAGCGTTGCATTGTCTGCGATGCGCAGGTTCTCCGGTGAAATTTCAACGCCCTGAGTGCCCAGCTTGTCGATTTCGCTCACCAGCGCATGGGGGTCGATCACCACACCATTGCCGATAACTGCCAGCTTGCCTTTGCGCACCACGCCCGATGGCAGAAGGCTGAGCTTGTAGGACGTGCCATCAATGACCAGCGTGTGGCCCGCATTGTGCCCACCTTGGAAGCGCACAACCACGTCCGCACGCTCCGACAGCCAGTCAACAATCTTGCCTTTGCCCTCGTCGCCCCACTGAGAGCCGACAACCACCACGTTAGCCATAGGAATCCTCTTGCATCAAACCGGCGCACGTTAAGCACACCGGCGCACGGGATGCGAGGGCTTTTGGATGGCTATCCAATATCGATGCTAAGCTGTTTGGCTAACCCCGGGGGCGAACAGGCCAAATGCCATCGCGCATAATTTCCTTGTCGGATGGCCAGGTGATGGTGTGGCGCACTTCAACGCGTCGCCCCGCGCCCGGGGCCAGATCAAACGTCCAGCCCAACACGCCTCGCCGACCGTCCACGTCCACTTCGTCCGGTGTGCTATCGCCCGGAAAGCTGGTTTCGATCTCTATCTCATCAGCATCGGAGGTTGGAACGCGGTCAATCAGACGTATGGTGCGCGCATCGCCACCAAGATTCGACACTGACATGGTGATGGCCATCCGCTCCCGGTTGGCCGATGTGAGAATACCCGTTTCGCCGGTGGAGCGATCCGCCACGATGCGCTCCACCGTTACGCTGTCATCAGCACCAAAACCGAAATCGAAATCTGCGCCCGCGGCAAGGCGCGGCATGAATGTGCGGCCCACCAAATCACCATCACGCGACAAAGATGCCTGGCCCGGCAAAATGGTGAGGTCGTCCGGCACGGTGCCGGCGGCATGCAGGTAGGCTTCCGTGCTCAAAAGTGGCGTGGCGCGGGTTTCAAGATCCACGTCCACATCGCTTTGGTCAATCAGCACCGTGCGCGCGCCGTCGCCCGACGTAAGATTGCTCGTGCCAGCTATTGTGAAAGTCGCGCGGTAACCAGCAAATTGTGCAGCGGCCGCCTCCTCTCCAACGGTCACGGGCTGAGCCAGCTCAAGCTCCGCGACATCGCTCTGCACCATGCTTTCGAGAGCCGGACGTCCCGCCTGCTTGCTGCGCGCCATCGGCATGGGCGCAGGACGTGGCTGCAAAAAACTGATCTGTTCTGACGGCAATGTGCCAGCTTCAGTGGCACCACTTGGCCGTGCGGTGGACAAAGTCAGCGCCACATCGTTCCAGTCTTCGCCGGTGCGCTGGGTGATTGAGGCCTGACTGCGAATGGCTAGGCTGGGCGTGTCTGCCAATGTATCCAGCGCCAGATCATAACTTGGCTGCCAGCTGACTGCGCTGGTCAGGTAACTGAGCTCCAAAGTGCCCTCGCTTTGCGCCTGGGCATTAACGCGGATGACGGCCTCCAGCACATTGCGGCGGCTGGGCAGTGCGGACAGTTCCAATTGCAAGACAGCGATCTCCTCGCGCGCCTCCTGCTCCTCCGTTTGAAGCGCCAGCCGCGCCTCCACCACCTTGCTTTGCGCCTGCCCCACTGTTTCCAGCAAACTCAATATCTGCGCAGGATCCGGCAAAACGACGCCTTCAGCTTCACTGGAAAATGCTGCGGGAATGGCGTTGACCAGATTGGTCACCAACTGCGCTTGGGTTTCCGCAATCGTTTGGCGCTGGCCAATGTTGGCAAGTTGCAGGTTCAACTCCGCGATCTGCTCTTCCAATTGGCGTCGGCGCTCACCGGTATCGACCGTTTTCTCTACGTTGCGCGTATCGACACCCCGCAGGATCACGTCACCCTCTGATACACCGGCCACACGCAGAGAGGCGTGATCTATGCCTGCGCCCTTCAATTCCACCAGGATTTCATGTTCCCCAGCCGGCAATGTAAACGGCACCTGCCGCGTGACGCTCGCTGCACCGGGGTAAATGGTCGCCGCACTGACAGAACTGTCCACATCCAATGACGCAGAAAATGCCGGGCTCATAAGCACAGTGGACATGGCGAGAGCTGCGGAAAAAGTGCGCAGAGATGTGAATTTCATCTTGGTTGTCTCCAGAAATTTGATCAGCCGTCGCAGACAGCACTGCCACTTTGCCTTCATAAGCGGCGGAAAGATGGTGCATTGGCACGGCGACCACGCTAGGGCGAACCCATGAGCACCACCACTACCCCACGTACAGGCTTCGGCAGCTGGCTAAACAACCAGCCATATCTGCTACTTACACTCACCGCATTGTTCTGGGGCGGCAATGCCGTGGTGGGTCGCGCGGCACCGGGGGAAGTGTCCCCCGCTGTGCTCACGCTGGGCCGCTGGGGCTTCGCCACGCTTATCTGCGCCACCATCTTCTGGCCCCGTCTGAAGGCCGAGTGGCCGATGATCCGCCGGGTGGGTTGGATCCCGCTGGCGCTGGGCGCAGTCGGTTATGCAGGGTTCAACTTCTTTTTGTATTCCGGCCTCGTGCACATGCCGGCCACCAATGCGGCCATCCTGCAATCCGGTATTCCCCTGCTGATATTCCTCTTGAATTTCGCCATCTTCCGCCAGCGCATACGCTGGGTGGAGATCATTGGCTTTTCCATTTCGCTGGTGGGGGTGGCAGTCGTTGTGACGCGGGGCGACCCGCTTTCACTGCTCGGAACAGCTTTGGGCATGGGCGAACTATTCATGGTGGGCGCAGCCATCACCTATGCCGGCTATACGCTGGGTCTGAGGTTCAAACCTGCGCTGGGCTGGCAGACCTTCCTCACCCTCGCCATCGCAGGCGCGGCCTTCACAAGCATTTTTCTTGTGCTGCAAGAGGGCGCGCATGGTGGTAACACTTGGCCCACAAGCGGCTTGGCTTGGCGATTGGTGGCCTATGCCGCCGTAGTGCCTTCTATCCTGGCCCAAGGCTTCTACATTCGCGGTGTCGAGACTGTCGGCCCCAACCGTGCGGGCCTGTTCATCAATTTGGTACCATTGTTCACCGCACTCTTGGCGGTGCTGCTGATCGGTGAGCAGCTGCAAATCTATCACGGTGTTGCGATGGTGCTGGTGATTGGCGGCGTTTCGCTGGCCCAAAAACAATAGACCAAAACAAAAAGGGCGCCCCCAGCATTAAGGAAGCACCCCCAAAGTTTCTGTGAAATTGCGGTTAGGCCAATTTATGCCCGCTGGCGACCATTTGCGCCGATAAACCAGGCATCCTTGTCGGTGGTCCGGCTGACCTCGACGAAAAGATCTTCGGTGTCGCCATCGCCTGCCTCTTCGGCGGCTTCCGCGGCCTTGCGCACCTTTTCACCGAAATCCTTGAAGCGCTCTACAAGAGCGTCGATGTGCTCCTGAATATCCACGATTTCTGTTGGATATGGCTCCAATGAGCTTTTCTCCGCGGTTACCTGCGCGGTGCCGCGGGCAATGCCACCGAGAATGACGGCGCGCTCGGCCATGGTGTCCACACCATCGCGCAGATTGTCGGCAACGGTGTCCAGCAGCTCATGCACACCCACAAAGCCGGTGCCCTTGAGGTTCCAATGGGCTTGCTTGACAGCAAGTGTCAGGTCGATGGCATCTGCCATGCGGGCATTAAGAAGCTCCACAACTTCATTGCGTGTGTTGTCGTTTAGACCGTGGGCAAA
>JBCDIB010000077.1:0-8955 GCA_038749385.1 Pseudomonadota bacterium
CCCAAATGACGGGGTTGCATGGATCACGGGGGCAAGCTCCGGCATTGGCTATGCGCTTGCGGTAGAACTCGCACGGGAAGGCTGGCATGTGATTGCGTCTGCCCGCAGCGAAGACAAGTTGAACGCGTTGGCTGCCGAACAGATCGACGGGAAAGGCCGGATTAGCGCTTGGCCGCTGGACGTGACGGACCGCCAAGCCAACGAAGATGCAGTTTTTGGCATTGAGGAAACCCATGGTCCCATCGCGCTTACAGTGCTTAATGCGGGTATTTTCCAGCCTGTGGCAGGTGAGGCGCTGGATACGGACGCATTCGTCAAAACCTTCGATGTTAACCTGTACGGCGTCGTCTATTCGCTGGTCCCGTTGCTGGCTGCCATGCGCAAACGCGGTGCCGGGCAGATTGCCTTGGTGTCGTCCGTCACAGGTTATGGCGGCCTGCCGTCCAGCGCCGCATATGGCGCCACCAAGGCGGCGCTCATCAACATGGCTGAGAGCTTGAAATTCGACACCGACAAGTTCGGCGTCTTGCTGCAGGTGGTCAATCCGGGCTTCGTCGACACACCCGCCACAGAGGAAAATGCGTTCGAAATGCCCGCTTTGGTGCCGGTGGAAAAAGCAGCACAGCGCATCGCTGAAGGTCTACGCGGCGGCAGCTTTGAGATCACGTTCCCCAAGCGCTTCACCTATACGCTCAAGGCGCTGCAATTCCTGCCTTACCGGGCGTATTTCTGGCTCTTGAAACGTGGGACCAAATGGAACGAGCGGCCGCTCGAGCCGCCTTTGGCCCAGCAAGATACTGAAGACAGTTAGGCATTCAGCGAAGCCCGCGTTGCTTCCTGGCTTTGACGGGTGATGGGGAAGTTCCAGATCAAACCGACTGCCAGCAGTTTAAGTGCGATAGGCAATCCTGCGTAGAGCCAGCTGAGGGCGGTCAGGCCTTCTTGCGTGCTGGCTGATGGATCGGTCGCGTCGAAACCAAACACCGCTAGCAGTGGCAATGCGATGCCCGCCGCCAGCGCTAGCGCCAGTTTGGTGGCCAGGCTCCACGCCGCAAAGTAGGTGCCGGAACGCTGCTCTCCGCCCGCCGCGGTATCAACATCAATAACGTCAGCCTGAATGGCCGAGGGCAGGGCGAGATCGCCCCCCACACATAAGCCGGTCAGCACGCAAATGACGGCAAACTGCCAAACGTCGCCGCCGCCCAGCGTAAGCGCAAAGGCAAACACAAAACACGCCAGAATCATCGCTATCGCCCATGCACGATGCTTGCTTGTACGTCTTGCGAGGGTGGTGAAAAGCGGAACGCCAGCCACCCCACACAAGAAGTACAAAAACAGCAAAGCACCCTGCATATCCGGCGCTTCCAAACGGCCAGCGACGAAAAAAAGAAACAAGGTCGCCGGCAGACCATTTGCCAAGCCGTTCAAAAGGTAAGCTGACAAAAGCCGCAGAAACGGCCCATTCGCCGCCATGTGCCCCAGCCCCGCGCGAAGAGACAGACGGTTGCGACTGGCGTTGCGGGGCTCCGGCACCTGCCACAAAGCCAGCGCAGCAAACGAAGGCAGCAGTACGGCGACTAGAACGGCGAGCGCCGCCAGACCATGGAAGCTCGTTGCATCATCTAAGCTGAAGAACGTGAATGGCAGTGCGATGGCCACCAGCGTACCGAGCAGAATGAAACCTTCGCGGCTGGCGGTGACCCGCGCGCGCTCATCGTAATTGCCGGTTAGTTCCGCGCCCCAGGCAGAATAGGGCAGGATCGCCATTGTGTAGCCAATGGACAGAGCGATGCCCCAAAGTGTCAGATAAGTCGTGCCAGCTGTCACCGGTGGCCAGAAAAGGGCGACTGTAGCCACCACGACAATGGGAATGGCGGCGGCAAACCATATTTTGCGTCGATTGCCCCGCCACGAAAATCTATCAGAGGCCCAACCAATAAGCGGATCGCTGGCTGCATCCGCTATGCGAACGATGAAAAGCGCGCCACCAATTGCAGCCAAAGGCAGGCCCAGCGCATCTGCGTAAAAAGTAGGCAGCAAAATGTAGAGCGGCAGGGTCAGGGCGGCCAATGGTATGCCTGGCGCAGCATAGGCCAGAAGCACAGACCATCGCAGCCGGCTTGTGGCCGTCCCCTCACGCGTGCTGATAGATCACCTGACGTACATCGAGCGTTTCGTGGCGAAAGCCCGCTTCGCAATAAAAGAGGTAAAACTCCCAGATACGCTTGAAGCGATCATCAAACCCCATGCCCTGAATCGTGGGCCAGGCTGCAAGAAAGCGCTCGCGCCAGATGCGCAATGTGTCGGCATAGTCTTGGGCGAATACCAGTTGGTCGGCTATGCGCAGGCCGGCCAGTTGGCCCTGTTCCACCATGGTGTTTGGGCTCATCAACATGCCGCCGGGAAAGACGTAGCGCTGAATATAGTCCGGACTGGTGCGATAGTCAGGAAAATCCACATCATTCATGCAGATGGCCTGAATACCCGCCTTGCCCTGCGGCTTGAGAGATGCAGCTATTTTTCCAAAATAAGACGGCCAGAAGCTTTCACCGACAGCCTCAATCATTTCGATTGAGGCGATGGCGTCATAGCTGCCCGTTTCGTCACGATAGTCTTGGAACACGATGTCAACTCTGTCCGACAGGCCGGCTTTTTGCACGCGCTGTCGGGCATAATCATATTGCTCGCGCGAAATGGTGAGGCATTTAAGCTTGCTGCCAAACTCCTTGGCCGCCAGTTCGGCGAAACCGCCCCAGCCGCAACCGACCTCAAGCACAGTGCTGTCAGGCGTCAGTTCCATGCTCTGTGCAAGTTTGCGATATTTGGCGTTCTGGGCATCCTCAAGCGACTGGCCAGCTTTGTCGAAAAGAGCTGACGAATAGGTCATCGTGTCGTCGAGCCAGAGCTCGTAAAACGCATTGCCCAAGTCATAGTGCGCCGAAATGTTGCGTTTGGAACCGGCCTTGGTGTTGCGGTTCATCCAATGGCGCAGCTGGCCCAGAAGGCGTGCGCCAAGCCCTTGTTCGTAGAGCGGAGAAACCGACCAATTGCTCAGGGCAAATTCCAACACTTTGGCCGGGTCCTCACTTTCCCATTCCTTGCGGATGTAGCTTTCCCCCGTCCCGATGGAATTTGAGCGGAAAGTACGTGTGAGAATGCCCCAATTGTGCAGCGTCAGCTGGGCGTCCGGACCCGGTTTCTTGCCTTTGAGCAGAAAGGTCTGCCCGGTGGGCAGCGTCACTTGCAGCGAACCGTTGTCGCACGACACCAATTGCCGAAGAACAGTTTTGGCGACGATGGGCAGGCCCGTGATTTCCGCTTCCACACCTTCAGGCGTCAGGATGAGCACCTTGCCGAAGTCGCCTTCGACTTCGCTATGCAAAGTGTGGTCGTCGGGTGTGGCGGTGTATCCGTCCATGAGTTCCTGCCTTCTACTCAAATCTACTCTGCGGCTTCGCGTTGCTCATCGCCAAAACTGATCGGCGCCGGTGGCGGAGGCGAAGAGCGAAATTTTGCGCCCTTCCACCACAACCTAGCGGCCTCATAGTGAATCCCCAGCCAGACCTTGGCCGAAAACAGACCCATGGACAACGCGGTCGACGCGATTACGCCATTGGTCGCGGGTATGGCGCTACCGGCAAAGCTGGCAGCGAGGGAGGGACCATCCACTCCATGTTCGAGAATGCGCAGGCGCACCTCGTCGGTGGGCGGGCGAACCCGAAAATCGTACCGTTGCGCCATATCCATAAATGGCGAGACATGCAGCCGCTTGTGCCTGCTCTGACGGATGCCGGCGGGCGACACATCGTGCTCGGCAACCGGCGCGACATAGGTGTGCATTTCGCCAAATGTGTTGCGCACTTCATAAATTATGCAGGCCAGCTCAGTTCCGTCCCACACAAAATAGACCGAGATCGGATTGAAAGCGCGCCCGGCGATGCGGGGGTAGAACATTAGCTCCACTCGTGTTTTCGACGCTGTGAGGTTTACACCAGCTTCCGCGGTCAAGCGCATTGCATAGGTGTTAAGTCTCTCGTCGGCGGGGCGTTCCGCATTGCTGGCATTTCCAAAATCACTCTCGTGAAATGACAACAGGCTGTTGCGGTTAACCTTGAACAGGCTGGCTGTTTCGCCCGCTTCCTCAAGCCGCCCCAAATCTATGACCGCCGACACCACATTGTAGCTGAACCTATGTTCAATCGCTCCAAGGCGCGCATGCATGACCTTGCCCTTGTACAGGCGCAGCGCGGGTTGCGGGGAGCAGGGGACCATAGGACCATGGATCCTATTATTCGGCTGCGTCTGCCAGGGGCGACGTGTTTTCACGCCACGGAATGTCTTCGCCCAACAATTCTGCGACATCCAAACCGGATCGCAGCCCATCTTCATGGAATCCATAGCCCGTCCAGGCACCACAATAATGGGTGTGTTGCTCGCCTTGTATGTGCGCGAGTGTGTTCTGCGCTTCCATCCCAGCTGCATCGAACACGGGATGAGCGTAGTTGTATTCGCCAAAAATCAAATCTTCACGCGGCGCTTTTGGCGGGTTCAGCGTGACGAACAAGGGTTTGCTTTTGTCGATGCTTTGCAGACGGTTCATCCAATAGGTCACGCATATATCGCGGTCGTGGCTGCCATCTTCTGTGAGATCCATATAGTTCCACGAAGCCCATTTGGCGCGGGTGCGGGGCATGAAGCCGGGGTCTCGGTGCAGATAAACCTTATTGGGTTTGTATGGCACGGCAGCCAGCACTTCACGCTCCAGATCGCTTGGATCTTCAAGCATGGTCAGGGCCTGATCGGAGTGGCAAGCGAAAACAACTTCATCGAAGGTCTCTTCAGCTTGCCCAGCAACCGTCACATGGACCTGCACGCCGTCACGGCGCACATTTGTGACGGGTGACGCCATGCGGATGCGGCCTGTCAGCGGCGCAAGCAGCTTGCGCACATAGTTTTGGCTGCCGCCCTTTACCGTGAACCAGGTTGGGCTTTGCCAATCCAGAATGCGGTGGTTGATAAAAAACTGCACGAAATTCTCAGCCGGGAATTGGGTGAAGTCACCGCCCGGTGTGGACCAAATGGCCGCCCCCATCGGTAGCAAAAACTGTTCACCAAGGGCTGGTCTGTATTCCGTGCAATAGTCGCCCAGCGTTCGGCCTTTCAGTCGGCCGGCCTCAAGGTCGACCTTTGATTGGGTGGCAAACCGGCGAATTTCTGACACGAGCGACCGAAAGGAAGGCCGTAAAAAGTTTGGTGCGGAGGCAAGCAGCGCAGTGTAGTCCGACAGGTTCCACTCCTGGCGCTTGCGCTCACCAACGCGGCGCGAGACGCAGAAGCTCATATTACTCTCGATGGTCTCTACGTTGAGCTCATCAAACAGACCCACAAGATCGGGGTAATTCAGCTCGTTATAAACGATGAAGCCGGTGTCGACGTCTATCGGCGTGCCGTCATAATCTATGCTCACAGTGGCAGCGTGGCCGCCAACGCGATTGTCTGCCTCAAACAATGTTACCTGATGGTCGGCCCTGTTTAGAGCCCAGGCCGCCGAGTTGCCCGCAATGCCCGATCCGATGACAGCAATTTTCATAGTTTTCCCCTGATCACCAGCCGGCCGAACGCCCATGCACCATGCGGGCGTCCGCCAACCTATTTGCTGGCCTGTTTGGTCGGCTGATCTTCATTGATGGTTTTGAGTGTCGCGAACGCATCAAGCGCTCTTTCCCGTCCATATTTGTGGTCGACGACGGGCCGCGGGTATGTGTCACCCAGGCGCACCCCGGCGTCGCGCAACTGTACGAGCGAGGCTGTCCACGGCTGGTGAATCAGCTTTTTGGGCAATTGCGCCAGTTCCGGCACCCATTTGCGTACGTAGGCGCCATCAGGGTCAAATTTCTCACCCTGTGTAATTGGGTTGAACACCCGAAAATACGGTGCCGCATCTGCGCCCGAGCCGCCGATCCATTGCCATCCAGCCGAATTGGAGGCCGGGTCAGAGTCCACCAGCGTGTCCCAAAACCAGTCTTCGCCCTCGCGCCAATCGAAAAGAAGGTGCTTCACAAGTAGCGAGCCGACGATCATGCGCACCCGATTGTGCATCCACCCGGTGTGGTAGAGCTGGCGCATACCAGCGTCGACAATCGGATAGCCCGTCTTGCCGGCCTGCCAGGCGCGCAGTTCATCCGCATGCTCTTCCGCAGACCGCCACGGGAAATGATCAAATTTTGCCTGGTGGTTCTCGGTGCCAATCTTCGGAAAATGATAAAGCAGGTGGTAGGAAAACTCCCGCCAGACCAATTCTTTGCGGTAAGTTTCGGTGGACGCATTCTCGCGACCTTGTGCAGCTTTCCGGCACTTCGCCCACAATTGATATGGTGATATGTGGCCCCAACGCAGATATGGCGACATTGCCGATGTGCCGTCCACCGCCGGAAAATCCCGCGCCGTGTCATAGTCGAACAGCGCGGATGACATAAATTCGCCCGCTCGCTTGTGCGCCGGGGCCTCGCCAACCGCCCACATGTCGCGCAGACCGCCGGCCCAGTCGGGTTTGCTTGGCAGCAATTGCCAGTCGTCCAATTTGTCCGATTCGATTTCAGTGTCCGGTCCCGGGAGGGCCTTGGGCTTGGGCAGCGGGCCACGGGGTTCAGGGCCGGAGGACAGGTTTTTCCAGAACGGCGTGTAAACGCGGTAAGGCCCGCCGGAGCCGGTCAGAACTTTGGCTGGCTCGTGCAAAAGCGCGCCCTGATATGATTTGGCGACAACGCCATCGTCCGTGAGCTGTTGCTTTATCTGGCTGTCGATTGCCTGTTCGGCCGGCCCGTATCGACGGTTCCAATGCACGGCCTCGGCGCCCGTGGATGCTATGAAATCAGTTAAAACCTCGCATGCCGGGCCGCGGCGTAGAATCAATTGTGCCCCGAATTGTTGACGCAAATCATCAGACAGGCTCGCGAGGGCGTGGTGCAACCACCACCGCGATGCGCCGCCAAGGACCCGAAGCCCGTCGCTGGCTTCGTCAAAAATAAATAATGGGATGACGGAGTTCGCACTTTTGCTTGCGGCAAGCAAAGCCGGATTGTCCGCAAGCCGCAAATCATTGCGAAACCAGACAATGGAAGTGCTTTGGAGAGAATTGTTTTGTTCGACGCTCAAGGCATATCCGTCGGTTTGGGCAGCAATAGGCTTCAATTGTAGCTTAAACGGCAAAAAGCAAGCATCGGATCACCGCTGTTTGCCAGCTTGCAACCATATTGCATCGCAAGGTCTTGCTTGCGGCAGCGGTTGGCCATACACGGTGCGCGGCCTGTGAGAACAGACCGACCTAAATGCGAATAGCGCAGCTGGCCTCGTGGCGGAGTGGTGACGCAGCGGATTGCAAATCCGTGTACCCCGGTTCGATTCCGGGCGAGGCCTCCAGCAGCGTGTATTTTCAGGGACAGTTTGGGCTTGGCAGGGCCGATATGTTTGTCTAGACAGACGCAAATCGACGGCGGGTGCGTGCCTGTTTGTCGTTCCCCGGTAGCTCAGTGGTAGAGCAAGCGACTGTTAATCGCTTGGTCGCTGGTTCGAATCCGGCCCGGGGAGCCAGATTTTGAGGGGCGCAGGCTCAAGCCGCGCCCCTTTTTCGTTTCCGCAAAACTCATGCGCATCGCACATCCGCCACCTAGCTGTTGGCCAATCTCTGCGCCTGAGGCGCAAATACTCGACCAACTTGCCACTGGAAAAGGTGCCGCCGCTGTGGCAACTGCCAACCAGAATTTTGAGACCATGCACGTCGTAAGGAACAGGCAAATGGGCAAGCCTACTGGGATCGATTACGCCAAAGCGCGCGAGAAGATGGTGGATACGCAGATTCGCCCCAACGATGTGACGGATTATGACGTCTTGGCGCGCTTTCTGGCGGTACCCCGCGAAGAGTTTGTGCCTGCGAGCATGGCGCCGCTCGCCTATATTGATGACGACATCGCTCTGCCATCCACTGGTTATCAGCCGCTCGAGCCCCGCTACGTCCTCAACCCCATGTCGATTGCCAAGCTGGTGCAGCTCGCCGATCCCAAGCCAACGGAATTGGTGCTCGATATCGGCTGCGGTACTGGCTACTCCAGCGCAATTTTGAGTGGCTTGTGTGAAAGCGTTGTGGCCATCGAAAGCCGGTTAGACCTTCAGGAAAAGGCGCAGAACACGCTTACGGACCTCGGTTGCGACAATGTAGCGGTGCTTTGCGAGCCGTTGTCCAATGGCTGCCCAGCCGAAGCACCTTACGATCTGATTTTTATCAGTGCAGCCATTGAGAAGGTGCCAGAGGATATTTTGCAGCAGTTGAAGGACGGTGGCCGTCTGATTTGCATTCACGGTGAGGGCACCGCGGGCCAGGGCGTGAAATACATACGCACGGGCGATAAATTTTCGCGTGATCTGGTGTTCAACGCTCCTGGCCATCCGCTGCCAGGTTTTGAAAAAGAGCGTGGTTTCGTTTTTTGATTAAAACAAGCGTATGAACTGTTGCGCCCTTGCATGTTCTGCTGCTAGTGGGCGTCTCGTTAGTGGTTTGTTAACCATATCCCTTTGTGCCGCGTGCTGCGGCTCATTAATTTAAGCGTGATTAAACCTGCCAGCGGTATTTGAAGCGACAAATGCCCTCTTGGGTAACCTTATCACATGACTTGCGGGGCGGTTGTGATGTTTCATTCGGGCTCAAAAACCAAGTCAACACGCTCTACATTTGGGGGCGCCGCCTACATCTCGTCAGTGCGCAACAGCATCTTCGTGCTTTCGACAGTAGCCGTCTCCGCAATTGGCTTTGCCAGCGCTGCTTCTGCGGAATCGCTGCGCGATGCGCTCAGCCGCGCCTACACGAACAATCCGCAGATCAATCAACAGCGGGCCAGTCTTCGTGCTGCCGATGAAAATGTGCCGCTGGCGCGATCTGGCTTTTTGCCAAACATCAACGGC